>CALRYR010000013.1:0-19417 GCA_943372425.1 Variovorax sp. YR752
CCACACGCTCAAGGCCACGGTGATCGGCTGGGCGCTGATGTCGCTGGTCGGCGGCCTGGTGCTGTCGGCCGCACCCGACGTCGGCCTGCTGCCCGGCGTGCTGCTGCTGACGCTGCTCGCGACCTTCGGCATGTGCCACCCGATGGTCATGGCGCACGGCCGCGGCCTGGTGCCGCAGGCGCTGCGCGGGCGCGGCCTGGGCGTGCTCAACACCTTCGTCTTCCTCGGTTCGGGGCTCACGTCCTCGGCCTTCGGGCTGATCGCCGATGCCGGCCAGCGCAGCGGCGCCAGCGCCTCGACCACCTACACGGGCATCTTCCTGTGCGCGTCGGCGCTGGTGGTGCTGGGCACGGCGGTGTATTGGTTCAGCCCCAAGCCAGCGCCGCACTGAGCGGCTGACCCGCTCGCCTTCCTACGCCGATTGGCGACATGGGCGTGCGCGGTGGTCGAGCTGAGCGCGCGACCATTCACGCTCCACTCACTGAGCCTGGAGCTTTCCATGAAAAAAATCCTCATCGCCGCCGCCATCGGCTTGACCGCACTTGCGCTCACCGCTTGCGACCCTATGCCCAAGACACCGAAGGCCGCAGCAACCTCGGCGGCCACGACCTGATGGCGAACAAGGCCCTCATCGTCGGCGTCAGCGGCGTCATCGGCAACGCACTCTCGGAACATCTGCTCGGCCAAGGCTGGTCCGTCCACGGGCTCTCGCGCGGGCGCACCGCGGTCGCGTCGGGCTGCGTCCCCCTCATCGCCGACCTCACGAATCCGGAACAGCTGCGCGAGGTGCTGCACGGCCTCGATGTCAACCGCGTGTTCTTCGCCGCCTGGTCGCGTCAGGCCAACGAGAAGGAGAACATCCGCGTCAACGGCGCCATCGTGCGCAATGTGCTCGACGCCGTCGGGCCGTCGTTGAAAGGCGGCCACGCCGCGCTGGTCACCGGCCTGAAGCACTACCTCGGCCCCTTCGAGGCCTATGCGACGGGCACCGTGCCCATGACGCCCTTCCGCGAAGAACAGGGCCGGCAGGCCGTCGACAACTTCTATTACGAGCAGGAAGACCGCCTGTTCGAAGCCGCCGAGCGCCACGGCTTCAGCTGGAGCGTGCACCGCCCCCACACCATCATCGGTTTCGCCGTGGGCAACGCGATGAACATGGGCGTGACGCTGGCCGTGTACGCGACGCTGTGCAAGGCCACCGGCCAGCCCTTCGTCTTCCCCGGCTCGGCCGCGCAGTGGAACAGCCTCACCGACATGACCGACGCGCGGCTGCTGGCGCGTCACCTCGAATGGGCGTCGACGAGCGAAGGCGGCCGCAACGAGGACTTCAACGTCGTCAACGGCGACGTCTTCCGCTGGAAGTGGCTGTGGCCGCGGCTGGCCGAGTACTTCGGCATCGAGGCCGCGCCCTTCGACGGCACGACCCGGCCGCTGGCCGACCGCATGGCCGATGCACCCGCGCAGTGGGCCGACATCGCCGCGAAGCACGCGCTGCGCGAGCCGGACATCGGCAAGCTCGCCTCCTGGTGGCACACCGACGCCGACCTTGGCCGGCCGATGGAAGTGCTGGCCGACATGACCAAGAGCCGCAAGGCCGGCTTCCTCGACTTCCAGAGCACGCCGGACGCGTTCATCGACCTGTTCCAGCGGCTCGAGGCCGAGCGGATCATTCCGACGCGCTGAGCGCCTGCGCGACAGCGCTGTCGAGAAAACGCAGCGACGGGTCGAGCGCCAACGCGCGGCGCGCCGCCTGCGCATCTGCCCCATCGAGCGCTTCGAGCAGCGCGATGTCCCCCGCAATGCTGGTCGCGACCGGCACGCCGTCGCGCCACAGCACGCGCGAGCCGGCGACGCGCGGCACCTTCGGACCATTCACGATCGTGCCTAGCAGGTTGGCCGGATCGCTGGCGGCCAGGGCAATGAAGGCGCCGTCGTGCGGCTCGCGGCGGATGCGGCGCATCGACGCCACCGCCTCGGGCAGCGCGAACTGCTCGCCCGACACGCCCGCGATGAAGCGCCCGCCGCGGATCTCGCCGCGTGCTTCCAGCCTTCTGCACACGCGCACCAGGTCACGCCACGGCGGCAGCCAGGCGGCCTCGCGCTCCAGCAAGCGCCAGCAGATCACGCCGTAGCGGCGCAGCAGCACATGCACGACCTGCTCGATGGCCTCGGCTGAGCCCGGGTTGGCCGATTCGCTCGCCGACGGCGGACGCACCAGCGTCCATCGCCCCGCGTCTTCGATACCGAACAGCGGCACCCGACGGCGGCGCCGCGTGTCGGCCGACGCGCGCTTCGACGCCGGCACCAGCAAGGCGCGCAGGCCGGCGTAGCTGTCGCAGCGCACGCGCCCTTTCGCGACCAGTTCGGTCAACGCCTCTTCGATCTCGACCGGCAGCAGCCGCGTGCCACCTGCGATCTCGTCGAAGAAGCAGGCGCCGTGCTGCTTGAGGTGCTCCGCCACGCGAGATGCGCGCGAGCCGAGGTTGTCGTCATCGACCGGCGCGGGCGCCAGCGCCGTCCACAGCGCGGCGCTGCGGCGCGGCAGCAGCACGACCGGCGTGGCATGCAGCGAGAGGCTGCCTGCGCCCTTGCGCCCTTCCACCGACGTGGCGTTCGGCCGCAGCCGCGTCCACAGCACGCGCCCGGCCGTGCACAGGTCGTCGAGCCACGCACCCGCGTAGTCGGTCACGCGCGCGGGCAGCACCTCGGCCTCCCACAGCGGCGCGGGCGCTTCGTAGCCTTCGAGTTGCGACAGCACGCCCGACAGCGCTTCCGGCCCGCTCACGCGCGACGCGGCGCCGACGTGCTGCCACTCGAACAGGAACCGCACGAAGTCGCGCGGCTCGACCGGCTCGATCTCGCGGCGCAGGCGCTTGAGCGTGTAGCGGTGGATGCGCGCGAGCAGATGGCGCTCGCACCATTCGACGTGTTCGGTGCCCGGCGTGAACCGGCCTTGCAGCACGCTGCCTTCCGCCTGCAGCGCGAGCAAGACGGCATCGACCTCGGCGACCGGCAGGAACAACGGCGCCGCCAGTTGCGCGACCGTGACCGGGCCGAGCCCGCCCAGGCGCGAGCGCAGCAGTTCGCACAGCGCGGCGTCGCGGTCGTCGGGCCGCTCGGCATCGGCAGGCGCGGTGATGGTGGGCTGCATCGGCGCTTCGGGCGCGATGGCCTGCAGCAGCGGCAGGCGCTCGGCAGCCACCCACACGCCGCGCGCGCTGCGGCCCTTGCCGTCGAGCAGCAGACGCGTCGCGCGGCCGGCCTTGGCCAACGCGGTCAGCCACTTCTTCCAGTCGGCCTGCGCTGCCACCTCATCGTCGCTCACCCCGCCGAGCATGCCCAGCGCCTCGTGCATCTCATCCGCGTTGCGCGGCTGCGGCCACGCCTCGTCGCGCACGCTCGCAATCGCGTCGGCGTCGAGCTGACCGACGTCGTCGGCGCTCTCGGGGTCGGTGTAGCGGCGGTTCTGCACGGCCTGCGTGCGGCGCTCTTCCAGCGGCGCGTCGTCGAGGAAGGCGTAGGGCCGCGCGTTGAGCGCTTCCATCGCCAGCGGCGACGGCCCCGGCAGGTCGCGCGCCAGCACGCGCACCTGGCCAGACTCCATGCGGCGCAGCAGCGCGAGCCAGCCGTCGGCGTCCATCGCGTCGTTCAGGCAGTCGTCCATCGTCTGCGCGACGAGAGGATGCTCGGGCACCTCGCGCTCGCCCACGATGTTCTCCAGGCAAGCGACCTGGTCGGGAAACACCGCGGCCAGCAGGTCTTCGGAACGCATGCGCTGCAGCTGCGGCGCCACCTTGCGCCCGCCGGTGAAGCGCGGCAGTGCGAGCGCCGTGGTCGCGTTCCAGCGCCAGCGCACACCGAACAGCGGCGCGTCGAGCAGCGCCTGCACCAGCACGTCGAGGGCCGAGTTGGAATGCAGGTAGCGCGCCACCTCGTCGAGCGGAAAGCTGTGGCTGGTCGACAGCGACAGCACGATCGCGTCTTCGGTCGCCGCGGCCTGCAGCTCGAAGTTGAAGGTGCGGCAAAAGCGCTTGCGCAGCGCCAGGCCCCAGGCGCGGTTGAGCCGGCTGCCGAAAGGCGAATGGATGACGAGCTGCATGCCGCCAGAGGCGTCGAAGAAGCGCTCCAGCACGATGGTGTGCTGCGTCGGCAACGTGCCGAGCACGGCCGCCGCATGCGCGAGGTGCTCGACGATCTGACGCGCGGCTTCTTCCGCCAGGCCCATCGTGGTCGCCAGCAAGGCCATCGCGCCATCGCGGCCGCTCAGCGCCAGCACCATGCCGACTTCTTCGCGTAGCCGCGACACGCCGAAGGAGAGTTCGTCCGTCCGCCCCGGCGCCTCGCCGAGCCAGAAGGGAATGTTGGGCGCTGCGCCCTGCGCGTCTTCCACCCGCACGCGGCCAGGCTCGATCTTCAGGATGCGGTAGCTGGTGTTGCCCAGCTGGAACACGTCGCCCGCCAGGCTCTCGACCGCAAAGTCTTCGTTGACCGTGCCGATCTTGTCGGCCTGCGGCTCCAGCATGACGGTGTAGTCGCCCGTCTCGGGGATGGTGCCGCCGGAGGTCAGAGCAGTCAAACGCGCGCCCTTGCGCTCGCGCAGCAGGTGGTTCACCGCGTCGCGATGCACATAGCCCGCGCGCTGGCCCTGCCGCGTCGTGAAGCCTTCGGACACCATGCGCACCACGTCCATGAAGCGCGCGTGCGTCAGTTGCGCATAGGGCCAGGCGCGGCGCACCAGCGCGAAGAGATCGTCCTCGTGCCATTCGCGGCACGCCGTCTCGGCCACGATCTGCTGGGCCAGCACGTCGAGCGGCGCGGGCAGCACGCGCAGCGCGTCGAGCTCGCCGCGGCGGATGCAGTCGAGCAGCGCGGCGCATTCGACCAGCTCGTCGCGCGACTGCGGAAAGAGCCGCGCCTTCGGCACGCCGCCCACTACGTGTCCCGAGCGACCGGCCCGCTGCAGGAAGGTCGCGATGGAACGCGGCGAGCCGAGCTGGCAGACCAGGTCGACGTCGCCGATGTCCAGCCCCAGCTCCAGCGAAGCGGTCGCGACCAGCACCTTGAGCTCGCCGCGCTTGAGCCGCTGCTCGGCGTCGAGCCGCGTCTCTTTCGAGAGGCTGCCGTGGTGCGCCGCCACCGCGTCCTTGCCGAGAATGTCGCCCAGGTGGCGCGCCGCGCGCTCGGCCATGCGGCGCGTGTTGACGAACACCAGCGTCGTCTTGTGCAGCCACACGAGTTCGGCCACCCGCGCATACACCTGCGTCCACTGCTCGTTCGACATCACCGCCGCCAGCGGCGTGGGCGGCAGTTCCAGCGCCAGGTCGCGCTGCTTGGCGTAGCCGATGTCGACGACCGCGCAGTCGGCTACGCCATCGTTCGTCGCGCCCGCGCCGACCAGGAAGCGCGCCACCTCGTCGATCGGCTTCTGCGTGGCCGACAGGCCGATGCGCACCGGCCGTGCGCCGCCCGCGTCCAGGCACAGCGCCTGCAGCCGCTCCAGCGACAGCGCCAGGTGGCTGCCGCGCTTGCTCGCCGCGATGGCGTGGATCTCGTCCACGATCACGCTGCGCACCGTCGCGAGCATCTTGCGGCCCGACGCCGAGCCCAGCAGCACGTAGAGCGATTCCGGCGTCGTCACCAGGATGTGCGGCGGCCGGCGCAGGCTCTGCTGCCGCTCCCGCTGCGGCGTATCGCCCGTGCGCACCGCCGTGCGGATGTCGACATCGGGCAACCCCAACGCCGCCAGCTCCGCCCGAATGCCGGCCAGCGGCGCGTCGAGGTTCAGGCGGATGTCGTTGGAAAGCGCCTTGAGCGGCGAGACATAGACGACCGCTGTTTCATCCGACAGACCACCGGGCGCGAGGCCCCGCACGACCAGATCGTCGAGCGCGGCGAGGAAGGCGGTGAGCGTCTTGCCCGAGCCGGTGGGCGCCGCGACGAGGGTGTCGCGGCGGGCACGGATGGTCGGCCACGCGGCGGATTGGGCGGGTGTGGGGGCGGGGAAGGTTCGGGAGAACCAAGCAGCAACGGCGGGGTTGAAAGCTTCGACGTGCACGGCCACATCACATCAGGGCGTGCTGCAGGATGTCAAGGTTGCAGTGCGGCGTGGTCAGCGCTCGGCCCTGCGCGCCGCCGCGCGCACAACCGAGGAAGAACTTTGAATCAGCCGTACGGCACGGGGTCTGCTTCCCTCGCCACGACCGTGTCGTAAAGCCCGTAGTGCGTCAGTCCTTGATGGCTCTCAATACCGGTGTATCGCAGCGATGCATCCTCATATCGCCTGAAGGAAAAAACAGCTTGGTTCATTTGCTCGGTGTTGAACACCTTGAGCCGAACCAGCAAGTGAAAGTCCTGCACCGTCAGGCCCGTCACCGTTAAGAAAAGATCCGATTCCAACTTGGTGATGACGTCCCTTAGTGTGTTCTCGCGAAAGTCCGTGAGATACATGAATGCCGGGATGCGCGTTGCGAATTTGATCAGCTTCTCTTGGATCAGCTTGCGTTTGGATTTGTATTCCTTCTCCGCGTCGGAGAGCTGCTTCTTCTCCTTCGCCGACAGGTTCTTTTCCTTGGCCTTGTTCTTGAGGTCTTTGACTTTCTCACTCTTGTTGATGATGGTCTCGATGACGTTATCGCCCAGAGTGCGCCAGCCCTCGATCCGCTCCACCGCTGCCATGGCCTCAGGGTTGTCAAGGATGCGCTGCAAGGTGCCGTTGTCCACGTTCACCAACAGCGCACTCTCCCACTTGCGGGCCAACAGCGTTGCCGATGTGCCGGCCATCGCGATATCCAGAATACCGCCCGCGTCGATCTGCGTCATGTTTGCGCCGTCATAGGCAAGCACGGGCAAGAAGGCCACTAGATCCTTGACTGCGGTTTCCGGGTTCGCCTCATTGGGTGACAAACCAATGCCGTATTCACAAAGCTGGCGCAGCGCCCGTGTGGGAGCGAAGTCGAACACGAAGCACACAGGTTTGAGGACTTCCTCCTCATTCGGTTTGTCGCCGTTGGGATTCTTGATGGACCAAGGCGATTGCACTCGGAACGCCGCCTGGAAGTAAGTTTCCGGCGACTTTAAATTACGCAGCATCAGGATCGACGACCACTGCGCCACCGTGACGCCAGTCGTTAGCTTGCCGCAAGACAGGGTGATGGTCTGGCTTTCAAAACCACTGCCGATGGCCTTGCGCACGGGCGGCAGCGCCGCCAAGCCCAAGCCCGCAGAGGTTCCAGCCGCAACAACGACCTTGTAGCCATGCCAGAACGTGTTCTGCCTCTCAGCCAGCAAATTTGCCATCGCGTGGCAGGCGGCCACACTGGGCATGAACCAAAACGAGTGCTGTAGGTATGGCAATAGGCGCACATCTGAATACGGGAACGGCGGTCGCGTGCCCGTCTTCAGCAGTTCGGCGGACTGCGCCGTGTGTCCCCCACGAATGATGTCCAACCATTTCTGGACGTCATTCTTGTGCTTGAACTCTGCGCTTGCGCCAGACCCGGTGGCTTCAAAAAACGCGTTCAGGTCGAACTCGTCGAACTCCCCACCACTGGCAACTGCCAGCAGTTCATCAGGCATCTGATAGGTCAGCAGTCGCATCTGCGGCAGTGCGCCATAGGGATTTCGACGACCGGGGTGCTCAGCCACAAACGCAGCCTTGGCCCGCTGTTCGTCGGTGTAGGTCCAGTTGAAGATCTGCTCCTCGATGAACTCTCCCGTCGCCAAAGCCTTGAATGGCGTGCCGGAAAGGTACAGATAGGCCCTTGTCGTGATGGGAAGGAACTCGGCTTCCTTGACGGCCAACATGGTCAGGTCTTCGTTGACACCGTCCAAATCACCAGCGTATTCGAGTTTGGTCTCCATCTTGTCGTCTTCACCTTCGAACAGCTCTTTCGCGGTGTCGCGCCAGGCGCCGAAGTGATACTCGTCGAACACCACCAAGTCCCAGTTCACCGTGTGCAGCCAAGTATTGCGGGGCTTGATATTGCCCGTGGCGTCGCGGCCCAGCAGGTCTTGAAATGACCCGAAGTAGACGACAGGCTTGTCTTTGTCGATCTGAGTTGGGTCGCTGCCCGAGGAACGCGACAGGTACTGCCAGACATCAAAATCAACATGGCTCTCCAGATCGGCCTGCCACGCGTCTTCAACAGCAGGTTTGAACGTCAGCACCAACACCCGCTTGGCCTGCAGCCTCTTAGCCAACTGGTAGGCCGTGAAGGTCTTTCCAAACCGCATCTTGGCGTTCCACAAGAAGCGCGGTGCGGCATTGGCATCTTCAGCCCAGATCGACTGGTAATAGTCAAACGTCTTGCTCACCGCATCAGCCTGCTCTGCGCGCATGCTAAAGGTTTCGTGGTGGGCGCCGCTGAAACGCTGGCCCGTGCGAAGCTCGGCAAGCACGGTTTTAACGTCCTCGGCCGTACACCGTACCCACTCCAGTTCATGCTTTTCAAGCCCCTTCCTGATCAGAGCTGCACGCACCTCGTGGTCGGAGAAAACTGAGCCATCGTCGCGCTCGGCCAACTCGTCCAGCATGATGGTGTAATTTTTAATGGCCGCCGTCTTCAATTGCTCCGCGACCCGCTGTGCAACATCACGCGTGGTTTGGCCGATTTTCAGCAATCCGTCGTGGGCCGCATCAGCGATCGAGTACGCGTAAATCCGCAGCCGCGCGACCGGCTTAGGTGCGAGGATTTCCTCGACGGTTGGCTTATTCATCGTCACCTCCGCTCACCGCGACATCACCTAACAGGTCGCTCGTCAGAGCCATAGGGCGAACAACCTTTTCAATGAAGTCGATTTCGGATTGCGTAATTCCGTACTTTTCATACAGATCCGCATCCGTCCAAGGCCGGACCCAATCCTGCGTCGGTACAAACGTGTATACCTTGCGCGTGGTGTCCTGCGAGGGCTTGTGCAGCAGGATCAGGAGCCGCGTTAGCCGGCATGTTAGGTAGGAAAGCGCGCTTTCAGCTTCGGCCTTCGATTCGAATGGCCCAATGCAAAGGTAGGTCTCGGAGCAAACACTATCTGGCTCGCCGATGAACGGCGTGCTGAGGATTCGATGAGGGTAAGTGTCACGATTTCCGGTCCCGGGTGCAGCACGACCCACGTAGATCTTCCATTTGTCAATGAGATCTCTCCCGCTTTCGACTTCATCGCGTGCTACGAACGCGGTGCCGCCGTTTTGGTAAATCACAACGTCGCCAGTCTTTCTTCTGGGTCGGCCTCGAAAGTATGTACGAAAGCCAAAGGGACGCAATGAACTGACAAGCTGGTCAAACCGAGAACCTTCATCAGGCAAAAGTGCGCCGGAGGTAGTGCATTCAATCTGCATCACCTTCTTCAGAATGGACAATCCCTCGTTGAACCGAATAAATACATCAGCGCCCTCTTCCATCAGTGGCCTAGTCGCCGTGGAAACAGGCCAGTCTCTGAAATGAGTGCTGACCTCGCACAATCCACGATGATCTCGATTCCAAAGGAAATAGCAAACACCGCCCTTCAGGCCAACGCCAGGGAATACATCCGAAGCACTGAGGTAGTCGTCAATAGACCGTAGACGGTCATCGGACAGCATCGACTCTCGGAACTCATCGAGGCCCTTGCCACCAGCGAACCAGCGCGCAGGGATAATCATCGACAAATAGCGCGGCTCCAATTGCTTGGCCTGGTCCACAAACATCTGATAGATCGGCGCAGCGCTAGTGCCATAGCCGCCATCGGTCAGCTGATAAGGCGGGTTACCAATGATGACGTCGAACTGCATTTCTTCTCCAAACAACTCGGCTAAGCGAGTCTTGATGTCGTCGGTGTGAATGAACGCGTATGCGTGCGTTTCCAGGTCTTTACCCCGATCCAGAGCTTCTTGGCTTGCACCACAAAATGTGCATTTGCCACTGTCCCAAGCGTGCTCGGTGCGTTCAAACCAGATGTTTCCAGCTTCGTTGGTAAACCGCGTGACCACCGAGTGCGGGCCGTCGGCCTGCTTTGAACAGTAGAGGCTGCGGCGCGCCAAGAGGCTGGTCAGGCGGGTAATTCCGATCCCGAAGACTTGTTCTGTCAGGATGTGATCAACCCGCTCTTGCAGGTCTGGAAATTCTTCGGCTAGCCCTTGAACGAGGCGATTGGTGACTTCGCGCAGAAACACTCCCGACTTGGTGAATGGGTCGAGAAATTTGACGGATCGGTCTGCCCAGAGGTTGGCCCCGCCATGATCTTCTGCCCAGGTCTGAGCCAGCATGTCGAGTATGCGGTTGGCCAACTCAGGCGGCGTGAAGACCTCATCGTTCGACAAGTTCGCGATGCAGGTCAGCACATCGGGATTGCGCCCACGAAGGGTGAAACTGACTTGTTCGTTCACGCGGTCTCCGTTGGTTCTTGGCCGCCGCCGTTAGCCGCGAGTTCGCGAACCGTCATGGGCGGGTAGGTCTTGATGGGAGTGAATATCTCGTGTTTGCCAAACAGCGAGCCTTCGGCGCTGAAGTTCGACGACCCGGTAAGGACGTCTAGACGGAAGTCGCGCCGCTGGTACTTGCCCTTGCCCAGATATCCCCATTCGGCAAAGGCAATGGGCTGACCACTGCGCGAGCGCATGGTCAGCGCATCACCATGCAAGATGTTGGTCGTCAGCACATGCGACGCCGCGCGATAGAGATCGTCGCTCTCGCTCACATTCGTGTACTCGGCGAAGATCTCCAGGGCATTCTCTCGGCACTCAATCACGTTATCGGCCAACAGCTCGATCCCATAGATGCACATCAGACCTAACAGCGCGTAGTGGTGCCGCTCGAAGCCGGACCGGCCGTATTTCAGCGCCACGGCCGCAAGCTTGCGCTGCAAGATGCGGCTGATGAAGTTGCCACTGCCGCAGGCGGGCTCCAGAAAACGCGCATCAATGCGCTCAGTCTCATCCTTCACGAGGTCGAGCATGGCTTCAACCATCCACGCGGGCGTAAAGACCTCGCCATGATCAGCAACACGTTGTTTGGATTTGACGAGGCTCATTTTTTGTGGGCTGGCCAAAGGCGAGCGAAGTCGAATGAAAGCTGTCGATGATGCCGAATCGACAGCAGGTACACGGTGGCATCGGCCTCCGTGGCTGCATAGAGCATCAGGTAGTCACCATGCAAGTATTCGCGCAGCGCGTTAGGAGCGCCGGCAGGCAGCGCGTCAAGCTGCGCCAGCGCTTCGGCGGACTGCGGCGGGTTGGCCAGGTAGCGCCGGCCGATGCGCGGAAATCGGCGCAGGTTGGGGATGACCGTGGCGCGCAGCTCCGCCAGCAGCGCGTCGAAGGCGAAGCCCGCGTCGGCTTCGACCAGGAAAGCCTCGATGGCCTCAAGGCGTTCCAGAAAACTCGCGGTCAGTTCGACCCGATACAGCGCTTCAGCCACGCTTCTTGGCGGACTTGGTGGGGCTTGATGTCTTGGCCGGAGCGGCGCGGCGTTGCTGAAGCTTGGCGAGTGCGCCGTCGGCTTCGAAGGTGCGGCCAGCCGCGATGTCGGCCAGTCCGCGCTTGGCATCGTCAATCAGGAGCAGATGGATGCGCTCGCGTTCGAGGCGGTGGTAGTAGTCCAGCCGGTCGGCATCGATCAGCGCGACGTAGCTCTCACCGTTTTTGGTAATGATCTTCTCGGCGCCCGCCTTGGCTTGGTCCGCCAACTCGGACAAGTTAGCCCGGGCCTGCGTGAACGCGACGACATCACTGGATGCGAATCCCATGGCGGTTCTCCAAAGAAGTAGATGACAGAATTCTGTGCAGTCTACTTGAACTGAACTGCTGGCGGACTTGTGCGTTGCGGTGTACGCCTCAGCCAATCCACTCGCGCCACGACAGGTCGCCGCGCACCCGACGCGCGACATCGCCGAGTCGACGGGCGAAGATGGCCCAGCGCCTTTCACCCCCGAACTCCTCATGGAGCGACTTCACGAACAGACGCGCCCGATCGATCTCGTTCTGGCTGAGGTACCAACCGAATACGCGTTCGTACTGAGCGAGCTTGTGGCCCGCAAGATGCGCCACCGCGCCCTGCGGCGTCCTCAGGCGGTCGAGCATGTCGAGCAGCGCGGTGACATCGCGTGCGATCTCCTCGCCGAGGGACTCGGCATCGGTGTCCAAGGTGACGTCGTACTCCCGGTGAGCGCCGGGATCAGCGTCGTTCGGTCGCAAGCGCACATGGCACGACGGCTCGTCGGGGTCTTCGATAACGGGCTCGCCGATCACCGCGTCGAGCGCCGGGAGGTACACGGACCCGTTGATGTACAACCGCGCCGCGAGCGCACCGTTGCGCGAGCTGCGCTCCACGTTGACGACCTGTGTGGCCTCCCCCACCCGACGCTGGAAGGTCGAACCCGAGGACGTGAATCCTCGGACGGTCAACACCGGCTTGAGGTGGGTTCGAACGATCGCTGTGATCAGAGTGGATGGAGACATGGCCGCAAAGGATAGGCCCCTGGGGCGCGCAGCCGCACATTGAGCGCTCAAACGTCGACGCATGGAGGCTTAAAAATCAGGCAGTCGCCATCCAGGTTTTGTGAAAAGCGTCCGGAGCGCCGGGCATCAAGGCACATCCAGACATGCCACGCTTCCAGGTCGTATTCGCTTCAGTGCCGTGTCGTAGTCGAACTTGAGGATTCGACTCCAAGCCTCGCTGGAAGAATTTCTGCCGAAGCTCCAACTGCACTGAAGCGTTGCACCTCCCTCGCACTTAAAGCTTCGCGAAGTCGACGATGCCGTGGTGAGCGATTGGTCCAAATAGGAAGCGACGAAATCATCGATGCGGGCCACTGAGGGCTCGCAACCTTTGCGGTCGATGCCTCCTGAGTATGTCAACAGCGCACGAAAAATTTCCACGGTATCTCTGTCAGGAAATCTGTCGTCAAATGAATAATTTCTCCACGTATAGCCTGCCCCAAAGCAAACACAAGCCAGAAGCAGACAGCCGACATTGGCGCCCCATCGAGTCATTTAACCTCCCAAAACAAGATCGTTTTTGCCCCTCGAAGGTCGGAGTACCCGAACTCGGTCCCTGGAAGAATCTCGTCTATGCCGATGCTCCGCCCCACAGTTGAAAAAAAGCTGGTTCCGCTCGCGGTCAGCCGTGAACCATTCCAGAGGTCGATGTGGTCCCCTGTGGGGGATTTTTCGCTGCTCCTCCTCCAATAATCGGCAAAGAAAATAATGCCTGTGCGCCCTTTGATCTTCTCTTCCCAATTCCCGCCGGTGATGTTTTCTGGATTCATGGGTAATCCGCAAAAAGGTTGCAGGCTCAACCATGCCGCGAGCTCTTGAGCTCGAATTGCCATCTTCTTTGCGTCCACCAACACAGTAGCGCCTTTGAACGACTTCATTTCAATGCCTGAACCATGAATCGCTGCGCTGACATTGACAGCGCATTGATTTTCGTAACCTGCAGGGACCCTGCCCGTTTTCGGGTCTCTGTAGGGATGTCCGCCTGGATACGATGACCACAAAGCGTCGAACTTCACGGCATCAATGCCGATGGTGCAGACGGATTGCTTCTGGTTATTGGTTTTTACTTGTGCATTCTGGGTCACCTTGCTCATTTCGGATCCCCCATCCGCGCGAGCGCTTCATCACCCCAGAACACTTCATAAGTCTCAGAATCATCTGTAAAGATCCGTGGCAGAATATTTCCGGCCTCGACTCGTCCACTCCACACTGTCCCATCAGGTGATTGAACGAAATAAGGAAGTCCTTCGACCATCTCGTTTTCAAGCTTGACTTGTTCGTCATAGGTCGACCCCGTTGCGATGGATTTAGCCAGCGCTCGCGCCCGTTCAAGACCAAAAGGGGAGCTTTCCGCAATCAGCAATGCGCCGCAACTTGTGCGATGGCCCTCTACCGCCATTGGAATTCCGGCATCGGTGCAATTTTCCAAGCCCTCCACTACCTCGAACAGATGAGGTGTGCATCGAGGACACCACACAGCATCGTTCATCCGCACAACAGGAATGTCGTGCCAAGTGTTTGTGGGACTCCCCGAAATCACCACACCGTCATGCGATGTTCGGTCACCTACGACGATTTGAGATCGACCATAGAGATTTGCTCTGGACATTTAATTTCTCCCTGATATTTTCTTGGCGGCCAATTGCCGCGACGGCATGCTACCTTGCGGCTATGCCGATAATGGAAAGAAAATGCCGGCGCCGCGGAAAACGTCCGATTACAGGCAATGGATTGCCGCTCGCCAACGTCTCAGCGCCAAGCGGCCGGACAGTGCTTCGTCCGAGCACCGCAACACGAAAAAAGCCCGACGCACAACGCGCCGGGCCTTTCGAGGTGAACGCGGCCGATATCAGGCGATGTCGAACCGATCCAACTCCATCACCTTCACCCAAGCCTTCACGAAGTCATCCACGAACTTCGCCTGGCTGTCCCCGCTGCCGTAGACCTCGGCGATCGCACGCAGTTGCGCGTTCGATCCGAACACGAGGTCGGCGCGCGTGCCGGTCCACTTCAGTTCGCCGCTCTTGCGGTCGCGGCCTTCGAACTGCTCGCCGGCGCCGTCCACCGACTTCCATTCCGTGCCCATGTCGAGCAGGTTGACGAAGAAGTCGTTGCTCAGCGCGCCCGGCTTCTGGGTGAACACGCCGTGTTGGCTTTGCGCGGTGTTCGCGCCCAGCACGCGCAGGCCGCCGACCAGCACGGTCATCTCCGGCGCGGTGAGCGTGAGCAGTTGCGCCTTGTCGATGAGCAGTGCCTCGGCCGGCACAGCGAACTGCGCCTTCGTATAGTTGCGGAAGCCATCGGCGACCGGTTCCAGCGGCGCGAAGGACGGCACGTCGGTCTGCTCCTGCGACGCGTCGGCGCGGCCCGGGGTAAAGGGCACCCTGACGTCGCGGCCGGCGTCGCGGGCGGCTTGTTCGACGGCGGCACTGCCGGCCAGCACGATCAGGTCGGCGAGCGAGATCTTCTTGCCGCCGGTCTGCGCCGCGTTGAACTCGGCCTGGATGCCTTCGAGCACCGACAGCACCTTGGCCAGTTGCGCGGGCTCGTTGACGGCCCAGTCTTTCTGGGGCGCGAGGCGGATGCGCGCGCCGTTGGCACCGCCGCGCATGTCGGAGCCGCGGTAGGTCGATGCCGAGGCCCAGGCGGTCGCGATGAGTTGCGATGGCGTCAGGCCCGAGGCCAGCACCTTCTTCGACAGCGCGGCCACGTCTTGCGCGTCGACCAGCGCATGGTCGACGGCGGGGATCGGGTCTTGCCAGATGAGTTCTTCGGCAGGCACTTCGGGGCCGAGGTAGCGCACGCGCGGGCCCATGTCGCGGTGGGTCAGCTTGAACCAGGCGCGGGCGAAGGCGTCGGCGAACTGGTCGGGGTTCTGGTGGAAGCGGCGCGAGATCGCTTCGTAGGCCGGGTCCATGCGCAGCGCCAGGTCGGACGTGAGCATGGTCGGCACCAGCTTCTTCGACGCGTCATGCGCATGCGGGATGGTGGCTTCGGCGCCCTTGGCGGTCCACTGGTGGGCGCCGGCGGGGCTCTTGGTCAGCTCCCACTCGAAGCCGAAGAGGTGGTCGAAGAACTCGTTGGTCCACTGCGTGGGCTTGCTCGTCCAGGTCACTTCGAGGCCGCTGGTGATGGTGTCGCCACCCTTTCCGGTGCCGAACTTGTTGTGCCAGCCGAAGCCCTGCGCTTCGAGGCCGGCCGCTTCGGGCTCTTCCGCCACGTTGTCGGCGGGGCCGGCGCCGTGGGTCTTGCCGAAGGTGTGGCCGCCGGCGATGAGCGCCACGGTTTCCTCGTCGTCCATCGCCATGCGGGCGAAGGTGTCGCGGATGTCGCGGGCCGAGGCGATGGGGTCGGGCTTGCCGTCCGGGCCTTCGGGGTTGACGTAGATCAGGCCCATCTGCACGGCGGCCAGCGGGTTCTCCAGGTCACGCGATTCGGGCACCTTGCTGTCGTCGTCTTTCACGAGCACGCCGCCGTCCTTCTCGACGCCGGGCGAGCCTTGGCTGTAGCGCACGTCGCCGCCGAGCCACTTGGTCTCGCGGCCCCAGTACACGTCCTGGTCGGGTTCCCACACGTCGGCGCGGCCACCGGCGAAGCCGAAGGTCTTGAAGCCCATGGTTTCGAGGGCGACGTTGCCGGTGAGGATCATCAGGTCGGCCCACGAGATCTTCTGGCCGTACTTCTGCTTGATGGGCCACAGCAGGCGGCGCGCCTTGTCGAGGCTCACGTTGTCGGGCCAGCTGTTGAGCGGCGCGAAGCGTTGCTGCCCGCGCCCTGCCCCGCCCCGGCCGTCACCGATGCGGTAGGTGCCGGCGCTGTGCCAGGCCATGCGGATGAAGAGCGGGCCGTAGTGGCCGAAGTCGGCCGGCCACCAGTCCTGCGAATCGGTCATGAGCGCGGCGAGGTCTTTCTTCACCGCGGCGAGGTCGAGGCTCTTGAAGGCCGACGCGTAGTCGAAGTCGCCGCCCAGCGGGTCGGATTTCGACGAATGCTGATGGAGCAGATCGAGCCGCAGTTGCTTGGGCCACCAGTCGGTGTTCTTGGTGCCGGCACCGCTGGCCTGCTGATGGAAGGGGCACTTTGCTTCGGTCGTCTGATTGCTCATGGGGTGGAAACTCCTACTAGGTTTTTGCTATGGCGAGAGACGTCTCGATTGTTGTCGCGAACGGTGGGCCGGCGAATTGGCAGTTTCAATGCGGCCGATAGGTAGCCGTTCGGTGGCAGATAGGTGTCGGCCTACACGGGCTGTGGCTTCCGGCGACGGCGAACACGGCCTCTCGCCGATCAGCATATCGCGATGCCTGCTGCCGACCCAACGCCTGTCAATTCCCGCTTCTCAGTGGGTATTCCCGCCATTCGGGTCCGACAGGCAGCCCGCCGCGCGCGGGCCAGCGCGGCGCCCGAAGCCTTCGGCTGGCTGGTCGACCGCGCCGTGCACGACCTGCGCAATTCGCTGTCGGCCATCCGCATCGGCGTGGAGCTGATGCACCGCGCCGAGGGCGCCGGGCCGAGCCCTTCCGCCGCCGTGCTGGCGCACATCGACAGCGCGGCACTGCGGGCGCATGCGATGTCGGATGAATTGGCAGACGCATGCCGGCTCGCGTCCGGGCACGACCTGCTGCTGCACCCGCGGCGCTTCGCCCTGCACGCGTTGGTGCGGCAGGCGATCGACGAATGGCCCGGCAACACGGCGGCCACCCCGATCGAACACGACCGGCTCGGCGAAGGCGACTGCACCGCCGACCCGGCGCGCGTCGCGCAGTTCATTGCGCTGGCCATGGAAGAGATCGCGGCCAGTGGGCCGTCGGCGCTGGTCATCGTGATCAGCGAAGTGTCGGGCGAGCGCTTTCGCATCGCCGTGCATGGCGATGGCACCCGCCAAGAGGCAACGCCGCCCGCCAGCCTGCATGTCGCACGGCTGGCGCAGGACGAAGCCCGCCGACGTGCGCTGATGCTGCAGGCCATCGCGCAGGCGCATGGCGGGCGGGTGCAGATCCGCAACGACGGCGCCGACCGCACCGTGGACGCGAGCTTCACGAGCCTGCCGCTCGGGCACGGCGCCGCCTGACTCGCCCCTTCAACACAGACAACGAAAGAGATCGATGGAACCGATGAAGCCCATGAAACCGATGGAACCCATGAAGCCCATGGCGCCGATGAAGGCCGACGACGGCTGGTGGCCGGAAGGCCTGTCGAACGCCAGTTCAAGCGGCGGCCAGAACGGGTTGAAGTACGCGTTCTTCCCCAACCAGAAGCGACTGGCCATCGAACGCGAGGGGAAGGTCGAGCAGTTCGACACCGGCAGCCACCGCATCTCCGGCGTGTCGCAGAGCCAGAGCGGCAGTGGCGGCGGCGACCCGGTGTTCTCGGCGGATGGGGCCGACGTGGCGCTGTCCGATCTGCGCAAGGTGGGCTGAGCGCCCTTGGGTTCGAGCGGCCCTCAGCGGCCCAGGTGCTGTCGGCGCCACTGCCCCGGTGAGAGCCCCGACCAGCGCTTGAACGCATGCTGGAAAGCCGACTGGTTGGCGAAGCCGAGCGCCAGCGCAATGTCGGTCAGGCTGCGCTGGGGCTCCGCCAGGTATTGCTTGGCTTTGGTGTCGCGCACGCCATCCAGCAGCGCACGGTACGTGAGCCCGAGGTCTTCGAGCCGGCCCTGCAGCGTGCGAGGTGCCATGTCGAGATCGGCAGCCAACGCCTCGAGGGTCAAGGCTTCGTTGCCCAGGCGATCACGCAAGCGGCGCCGCAGCTTGACGAGCAGGCCCGCCGACTCGCCGTCCAGCCGCTCCAGCTCGGTCTCCACCTGGTTGCGCAGCATCCCGTTGACGCCGGGGTCGTGCTGGCGCACCGGCAAGGCGAGGTAGTCGGCCGCACCTTGCATCGCGGTGATGGGGCTGTGGAAGCTGACATGTCCGCCGAAGCTGCGCTCGTAGGTCGCCGCGTCGGCCAGCGGTGGCCCTTCAAAGCTGGCGTCAAAACGCAGACCCGGTTCGCCGGTGAGCCAACGTGTACGCCATGCCCACGCGCCCATCAGCAGGTGGGCAAGCCTGGGCGAGGCGGTCTCGCCGGTGGGCAGCAGGCGCAGCGCAAAGTGCCGCTCGTCGATGGTGGCCTTGAGGCGGTAGACGTTGTGGAACAAGCGCTGAAAGCGCACCAGCAGCGTGCCGACCTCCGAGATCGATGGGCTGGTCATCAGCGTGAAGCCGAGCGCCCCGCCCTCCCAGATCTGCACGAACTCCGACGCCTTCAGGGCCAGGCCCGGGTCTGCGAGGCGGGTTTGCGCCGCATCGAGCAGCGCGTGGAAGTCTTCGAGCGGGAACGCAGCGACCGTGTCGCCTTGCTCGATGCGCTGGAGCACCGACGCGGCGAAGAGGCTCGCCGGATCCACCCCCTGTTGACGCAGATAGGCCAACACCGAGCGGCAATGGCCGATGTGCACGCTGAGGGGCTGCGCCGGCGGGCGCTCGGCGGCTGGCTTGCGGGCAACCAACCTGGATGCGGCTGGCTCAGCCGGATGTCGCGGAGCGAGGGACTGGGGCTGCGTCACGGGCGGCGGAATCCTGGATGCGTTGGATCGTCTCAATTCGAATGCGCTCGGTGCCGGTGAAGGCCTCGTTGCGCAGGGCTTCGACTTGCTGCTGCTGCATGCTGTCGGCGAGCGAGTTGTCGCCAAGAATCTTCGCACGTTGCTGCAGGTAGGCGGCGACGCGACTATCCCACGCCTGCGTCTGCCGATCCAGCGATTCGAGGCGATCAGTGGCTTCACGCCCCACCAGCTTTTCTCGCACGTCGCGCAGTTCCTGGGGGCTGCCGGTGCGCTGCTGCCAGGCCGTGGTCAGCGCGTCCAGCGTCTGCACCGTCTCCACCACGTCCATTTGCTGGCGCACCGCTTCGGGCTGCGCGCCGCGCAGCTCGGCGATTTGCGCGGCCTTCTGCGCGGGTGAGAGGTTC
>CALRYR010000014.1:0-19326 GCA_943372425.1 Variovorax sp. YR752
TCCATGGCGAAGGACTCGATGGCCAAGGACGGCATGAAGAAAGACGGCATGCACAAGGACTCGATGGCGAAAGACTCCATGTCCAAGGACGCCATGAAGAAGGACAGCATGGCCAAGGATTCGATGTCGAAGGACTCGATGGCCAAGGACGGCATGAAGAAGTAAGCCCGGCGGTTCCACGGCGCTCCCACGGAGGTCTTCCATGACGCTATTCATTCTGGCCTACCTGGGCGGCGCGCTGACGATCCTCGCGCCGTGCATCCTGCCGGTCGTGCCCTTCGTGTTCGCGCGGATCGACCAACCGTTCCACAAGAGCGGCCTGCCGCTGCTGGCCGGCATGGCACTGACCTTCGCCGTGGTCGGCACGCTGGGCGCCGTGGCCGGCGACTGGGCCGTCGCGGCCAACGACTACGGCCGCATGGCGGCCATCGCGGTGCTCGCAGCGATGGGGCTCGCGCTACTCGCCCCGAAGTGGGCCGAACGGCTCACGCGTCCGCTGGTCGCGCTTGGCTCGCGCCTGCTGAACATCGCCCATACACAGACACGGACACAGGCGGCCGCAGCGCGTAGCCCGGTCGGCGCCTCCTTTCTGATCGGGGTCGCCACCGGCCTGCTGTGGGCGCCGTGCGCCGGGCCGATCCTCGGCTTGATCCTTACCGGTGCCGCGCTGCAAGGCCCGAGCGTGCAGACCTCGCTGCTGCTCCTGGCGTACGGTGCCGGCGCGGTGACCTCGCTCGCGCTCGCGCTGCGGCTCGGTGGCCGCTTCTTCGCGGCGATGAAGCGGTCGTTCGGCATCGGCGAGTGGTTTCGCAAGGGGCTGGGCGTGGCGGTGCTCGCCGGCGTCGCGGCCGTGGCGCTGGGCCTGGACACCGGCCTGCTCGCCCAATGGCCATCAGCCGGTGGCAACGCCGTCGAGAGGCACCTGTTCGAGCGGCTAAAGCCGCTGCCTCTGGTGAGCGCCTTGCCTGTGGCTGAACAACGCCTGACCTTGGTCCCGGTGCAGCTCCGCACCACGCCCCGGCTCGTGCTGCCAGACGAAGGCGCAGTACCGCCGCTCACCGGTTCGGTCGAGTGGCTCAACTCGCCACCCCTCACGATCGAGCAGTTGCGCGGCAAGGTGGTACTGGTCGACTTCTGGACCTTCGGCTGCATCAACTGCCGAAACGCCCTGCCCTACGTGCGCGAATGGCACCGCAAGTACAAAGACCAAGGCCTCGTCGTGGTCGGCGTGCATGCGCCCGAGTTCGCCTACGAGAAAAACATCAACAATGTGAAGCGCGCGCTGAAGGATCTCGGCATCGAGTTCCCGGTGGCGGTCGACAACAACTTCGCCATCTGGCGCGCTTTCGACAACCACTACTGGCCGGCCCATTACTTCGTCGATGCCCAAGGCCGCGTGCGCTTTCATCACTTCGGTGAAGGCGCGTACGAGAAGTCGGAGCAAGTGATTCAGCAATTGCTTGAAGAAGCACGCAAGGAGAACAAACCGGTATGAACCCCTCGTCGAAATCCACCTCGCCCGTCGCCCAGCGATTGGCATCGCTCTCGCGCCGCCCCATGCTCGCGCTCTGTGCCCTGGTCGCGAGCGCGGCAGTGTGGCACGCCATGCCCTCGTTCGCGGCCGAGGCGGCGGTCGTGATCCCACCGCCCACCGAAGACATCGCTGCCGCCTCGGGTGCCGGCACCGAAACCGCCGTGTTCGCAGGCGGTTGCTTCTGGGGTGTGCAAGGTGTGTTCCAGCACGTCAAGGGCGTGAGCAACGCCGTCTCCGGCTATGCCGGCGGCGAAGCGAAGACGGCCAAGTACGACGACGTCGGCATGGGCAACACGGGCCATGCCGAGGCGGTGCGCATCACGTACGACCCGAAGCAGGTGAGCTACGGACGCCTGTTGCAGATCTACTTTTCGGTGGCACACAATCCGACCGAGTTGAACCGCCAGGGGCCCGACACCGGCACGCAATACCGCTCCAGCGTGTTCCCGGCCAACGCCGAGCAGGCGCGCGTGGCAAAGAGCTACATCGCGCAGCTCGACAAGGCCCAGGTGTTCGGCAAGCGCATCGCCACCACGATCGAGCCGGGCAAGAGCTTCTACCCCGCCGAGGCCTACCACCAGGACTTCCTCACGCGGCATCCGGACCATCCGTACATCGCGATCAACGACATTCCGAAAGTGAAGAACCTCCAGCGCGTGTTCCCCACGGAGTACCGCGCCCAGCCGGCACTGGTCGGCGCAGGCGCCTGAAACGCACGCATGACAATGGCCGCATCGCGGCCCATTCCTTGTTGGCCGCCGGCAACAGCGAACTCTGCACGGACCGCCGCATTGTGCCGGTCGACTCGGAACGAGGTCCGGTGCCTCTCACCTCCCTGCGGAAGATGGCAGCGCGCCATGATCTCGGCAGCCCGATGCCCTGGATATGCCCGCTTCAGATCTCGACGCTGCTACCCGTCACCTTCACGCGCCAGGCGGATGTCGCATTCGCGGTCTACGTAGGCCCACTCCGGTGATGCCCGCAGTTCTCGCAACAGATCGTCGAAAATCGGCTCATCCACAGGGGCGTACTCGAACCATGTCAGAAAATCAAAGGGCTGCGGCACGGTGAGATCGCGGCAATGGTGCAACCTGCGGGCAACGGCCGGCAAGTATCTGAGGCCGATCGCTATGTGCCGGGACTGCGCCTCGAACACCTCGCGCCGCTCGTCCTGAGTCAAGGTCCACCATGCCGGGTTCTTTCGAATCGGGATCAACGCGGCGCATGTCGCCGTAGGACGATTGAGCTCCTCCTGCTTGGCGACCAGGACGACTTTCTCCGCCCGGATGACGTAACGCTCGTTGCTGGTGATTCCGTCTAGCCGCCACGAAGCCAGGGAAGGACTCGTAGCGCCACCCGCAAAGACGCCCAGACGGCGTGCCTGGGCGAGCGGATCGCCTGTCAGGCAATCATTACTTCGGATACGCCACGGGCCACGATCTCCTCCGACAAAGGAGAAGAACCGAGACGGGTTCGAGCGCAAAGTGGTCGTCAGATCCATGGCACGCTAAGAACTGCTTCAGATCGAACGGGGCCCGCTGGCAGTTTGCCCGAACAGCAGTTTCTTGCCCTCTTCTGTCACCGCAGGACGCGACGCATAGGGCTGACCGCGTTCATAGGCGCTGATCGTGGCAGGTCGACTGCGAATCGCGTCGAACCAGCGTCGCAGGTGAGGAAACTCGTCGAGGTTCTGCTGCTGGCGCTTCCATGGCACGACCCATGGGTAGGTCGCCATGTCCGCGATCGAGTAGGCTTCACCGGCCAGGTGCGTATGCTCGGACAGACGCCGGTCGAGCACGCCGTACAAGCGGTTGGTCTCATTGACGTAGCGCTGGATGGCATAGGGGATCTTCTCGGGTGCATAGATCCCGAAGTGGTGGTTCTGGCCCGCCATGGGACCGAGGCCACCGACCTGCCAGAAAAGCCATTCCATCGCAGCCTTGCGCCCACGCAGATCTGTCGGCATGAAGCGCCCCGTCTTTTCTGCAAGATAGACCAGGATCGCGCCCGATTCGAACACGGTCACGGGCGCTCCTCCATCGACCGGCTGCGTGTCAATGATCGCCGGCATCCGGTTGTTCGGTGAGAACGCAAGGAATTCCGGCTTGAACTGATCGCCCGCACTGATGTCGACAGGATGGATGCGATATTCGAGACCAGCCTCCTCCAGAAACATCGTGACCTTGTGGCCGTTGGGCGTGGGCCAATAGTAGAGATCGATCATTTGCGATTCCGTCGTTGAGGTGAGCCGTTGTCATCGAGCAGCGCCAGCGCAGGCCGGACAAGCCCGCGCAGCAATTCTGGTTCCGGCCGCGAGCGCGCGAGAACGCGCAGCCCCATCAGCAAGCCGAGCAGCATTCGGGCCAGATCATCGGCTGGCAAAGACGCGTTGATCGCGCCTGTGTCCTGGCCTGCCTTGATGCAGCGATGGAAGAAGGCCTCCATATCGCGCAGGACATCTGCCAGCGCAGCCTGAAACTCAGGATCGTGTGGCGCCAGTTCCAGCGCCGAATTCACGATCAGGCATCCCTTGCGCTGGTCGTCGGCCAGCGACAATTCGATGATCTCGTCGAAGAATGCGCCGATGGCCGCCCGAGGTGCAAGCTCGGACTCGAAGCGCCGGACCCGGTCGCAAAAGCCTCGCTCGACGTAGTGATCGAGCGCCTGCCGGTATAGCGTGCGCTTGTCGCCGAACGTGTTGTACAGACTGGGGCCGCCGATACCCATCGCGTTGGCCAGGTCTCGCACCGAGGTAGCTTCGTAACCTCGCGACCAAAAGCACTGGATCGCAGCGTCCAGTGCGGCTCCTTCGTCAAACGCTCTGGGGCGCGCCATGGTCGTTCCTGAGTCGCTTCGTCGTGAGATGAGATGTTGGACGCTGTGCTGTCAAAGTGCGCTGTGGTCCTTGACCGCAGCTTCCAACGCACTCTTGAGCCCCAGAAATCTCGCATCGACGGCTGCTGGATCGTTGCGGTTGAGCGCAATCATCTGGGCCCGCGTCTCGCCGCCACGAATGACCTCGAAGGCGTTCGCCCCCATCCCTTCGACAATGGCATCGGCCACCGCCGAAGCCGGCTCGCGCGAAAACCCCAGTTCGGGACCTGCGCGATTGGACTTCATCATCGGCGTGTCCGTCCCGCCGGGATAGGCAGTCAACACGTGGATGCCTTCGCCCTTGAGCTCGCGCCTGAGCGACTCGCCGAAGCGAGCCAGTCCTGCCTTGACGGCAGCGTAGGTTGCATAGAAAGGGGCACCGACCAGGGCGATGCCAGAGGCGACGTTCACCACCATGGCGTCTCCGCTGGTCCGCAAGGCGGGCATCGCCGCGCGGGTCAGCAGGATCGGTGCGAGCAAGTCGACGATCACCATCTGCTCGATATCGGCTTCCGAGGTGTTCTCCAGCCTGCCGGCCCGGACGCCGCCAGCGTTGTTGACGAGGATGTCGAGCCCGCCGAGCGCCTGCATGGCCTTGTCCAGCGTTGCCGCCCGCCCTTCAGCAGTGCCCACGTCGGCGCAAACGCCCTGCGCCGAGCCAAGGCTGGACAGCGCCTCGTCGAGAACGCTCTGGCGCCTTCCCGTGACGACCACTCTGGCCCCCTGCGCGCTCAGCGCATGGGCTATCGCGAGGCCGATTCCGCTCGATCCGCCTGTGATGAGGACTCGCTTGTTCTTCAGGTCCATCTCAAACTCCTTGCGTCAATGAAGAGGGATAGTTCGACGGGAAGAGCGCGCGCTTAGTCTCCTCGTCGTTGACTGCCTTGAAGGCGTGGCTCTTGGCGAGAGCCCTGGCACGCGCGACCGCCGGGCGCGCATCCACCGCTTCGAACCACCGCTTGAGTTCGGGAAACGGCCCCAGCGGATCTTCGGCACCCTTGCGCACGCGGGACGCGCGATCGAGCCAGCCCCAGGCGGAAATGTCGGCGATCGTGAGGTCGCTGCCGACGATGAAGTCGCGTCGCGACAGATGATCATTGAGGACCTGGTAGTGCCGCTCCGCCTCGCGGCGATAGCGATTGACGGCGTAGTCCAGGCCTTCCGGTGCGGCGAACTGGAAGTGCACTGCCTGACCTGAGAACGGCCCTAGTCCCGACGCGATGAAGAGCAGCCAGGACAGCAGCTCCGGGCGATCCTCGGGCGTGCTCAGAAGCTGGCCGGTCTTTTCCGCAAGATAGAGCAGGATGGCAGTCGAGTCGAAGACCCTCGCCTCCCTGCCGCCCGGCCCGTCGGTATCGACGATGGCCGGTACCTTTCCGTTCGGATTGATCGCGAGGAAGGCCGGCACATGTTGCTCGCCCTTGCTCGTGTCGACCGGCACCGCCTCATAAGCCAGGCCGGTCTCCTCCAGAAAGAGCGCGATCTTCGCGGGATTGGGGGTGGGGTGAAAGTAAAAGCGAATCATGCTGGGTGCCTCGTGGTCGTGGAAATTGGGGGCGTCGCTGTCCGATGAGAAGGTCGCGCTGCCAGCAGCACGCCACCAACGACGATGGCCAGTGCAACACATTCCCCAACAGACGGCCTCTCGCCAAGCACGGGAATGGCGGCCAGTGAGGCGACGACCGGAACCAGGGCGATGATGGCCGTGGCAGCGGATGGGCCCAGAAGCGCGACCGAGCGGTTAAAGGAAACGATCGCAACGCCGCTCATCAGGACACCCTGATAGACGGCCTGCAAGCCGAGTTCGCTGGGCGAGGCCAAAGAGAGGCGGCTGAGTCCGCCGAGGATGTAGACCGGTAGGAAGAGCACGGCCGACCAAAAACAGATCAGGGCGGCGGCCTGCACAGGTGTCATGGCGCTGCGCCGGAACAGCAGCGTGTAGACGGCCCACATCGCTGAGGCCGTCATCAGGGCAGAAAGGCCCATCGGGCTCACGCCGCCGTGGACGGATGCACCGCCCGCAACCATGCCTACCAGTCCGGTGACGATGGCTAGATAGCCGCACCAGCGCAGCCTGCCCTGCTCCTCTCTCAGAAATACCCAGGCGAAGATGCCCGCAAACACCGGCATCAGGGTCGGCGCGATCGCTGCTGCGCGTCCGGCCGACGTGAGTTGCAGGCCGAGCGCCACCGCCAGGACGAACGGCGATCCCCACAGGCAGGCATACACCAGGCCCTCACCCCATTCCCGGGCTGAAAGTCGACTCTTTCCTCTCAACAACACCGGAAGAAGAATCACCGCACCGATGCCGAATCGCAATGCGGTCACATCCCAAAGGCGGAGTTCGCGCGTGACGCTAAAGCGCGTCACGACGAACCAACCAGCGAAAATCGTGACGCTGAGCCCTGCCCAGCAGACTCCGAGCAAGACGCTGCGCGACGGTCTTTGGGACCGCAGCGTGCAAGCGGCTCCAACGATCGGCTGCGGTCCAAGGTCGGCATCCTGCGTCATGACCTCTGCTGCGCCCGCACCGCATCCAGCAATTGCTGTGGAGCCAATCGCTTCCGGTAGTCGATCTCGACGAACGCAAGCGAGATCCGCTGATCCTGCGCGATGATATAAGTGGCAGGAACAGGCAGCTCCCAGCTGTCGTCTCCATTGATGCCCGGCAATGCCTTGCCGTTGGAGCGCAAGGCATCGCGCAGTTCCTGAGGCAGCGAATAGACCAGGCCGAACCGACGGGCCACGTCATTGCCCACATCGCTCAATACGTCGAACGTCAACGATTCGCGCTCGGCGGTCGACAGCGACCCGTCCGGAAGCTGCGGCGAGATGGCCAGCAAGCTCACGCCCAGGGAGGCCAACTCCGGCAACAGCGCTTGGTACGACCGCAACTGGAGATTGCAGTAGGGGCACCAACCACCACGGTAGAAGGTCACTACCGCCGGGCCGCCGGCAAGGGCAGAAGCCAACGACACCACGCCGCCTTTGGCATCCGGCAATGCAAAGTCCGGCGCCCTATCGCCCTCCCACAAGGCTGTTCGCTTCGCGAAGGTCGATCGCAACTCTTCGATCTTGGCCTCGTAGAGCGCTACCCGGCCGAGTGGCGCAGTCACGGCGAAATTCTCGCGGAACTCCCGCAGCTGCTGTTCAAGATCGAGGATGGGCATAGAGGGGGCATTCCACTGCGTTGAGAGGTGGGGCCGCGATGCGCTCGTGCGCGTGCCAGCCAACTTACGTCATTCTATATCGAACGGTACAAAACCGGCGTGACCCAGTACTGGTGACAACTTATGGGCGCCTAGCCAGCACGAAGTCTTCGAGCTTCTTGATGCTCAAACAGCGCTCGGCGTCGGCGTCGGATCCGCACATGTTGCCTTCGCCTGCGAACCTGATTTGCATCGGGCTGTGCGCTTGGGCGCGCAGAATTTCAGCCGCCTGTTGAAGCGCAAGCGCAGCTCCGGCAAGCTGCAGAGCGGCGCACGGAGCGCTGGGGATGCTCGCCAAGACGCGCTACAAGTCGCGCACCATGACACGCAACTCCGGACGGTGGAGAAGCTGCTGACGGCGTGAGCGTGGTGCAAGCTACGACAACCACCAGGGTACTTTGAGGTCTAGTCCTCCCGGGGAATTCCGAGGGCCAGAACCTCGCATGGATGCTTGACTTGAGACGCCGGGGGCATCGAACTTTACCGTGGCCCCGCAGGTGCCTTCGCATGGCTGAAGTCATCGGCCACGGTCAAGCACTGGATGCTCCATCCGTCAAAGGCGTCGCTGAAAAAGCCCACCAAGCCTGGTTCGACGCCCGTCATGTGTTTCAGGTCGCGATGAGGTTGAAGGAAGACAAGTTCCTATCTCATTGAAGGAGACTATAAATCCGGAAGCAATTTCGAATTGTCGGAATACACAGCTGACTCTCTAATGCATGCCCAACAAGCCACCCTGGAGCGAGACAAGCATGGAGCGAAGGCATTTTCTGGCATCTGTTATTGCGATCGCGGCAGCAGCGCCGTCGATGGCGACCGCGGCGGGCACCGACTACCCCACCCGCCCGATACGGATGGTGGTGCCCTTTCCGCCGGGTAGCACGACCGACGCGATGGCGCGCTTCCTGGGCGAGCGGGTGTCACGCACCATCGGGCAGTCGGTCGTCATCGACAACAAGGCCGGGGCCCAGGGCAGCATCGCGGCGGCGGAGGTCGCGCGCGCCGTGCCCGATGGGCATACGCTCCTGGTGGGAACCAACTCGACCCAGGCCGCCAACGTCCACCTCATCAAATCCCTGCCCTACGATCCTCGCAAGGACTTCGCGGCGATCACGCAATTTGCGGTCAATCCCCTGGTGATGGTGATCCGGGCGGATCTGCCTGCCACGACGCTGGCGGAGTTCATGACCTATGCGCGGGCGCGCCCGGGCCAGCTCAATTACGGTATAGGCAACACCGGAAGCCTGGTCACGGCGCAAAAGCTCACGACGATGGCGAACCTGCAGGCCGAGGGGATCAACTACCCTGGTTCACCGCAAGCGATCGCTGATCTGCTGGCCGGGCGCCTCGACTTCATGATCACGGACGTGTCGGTGACCCGTCCCCACATCGAGTCCGGCAAGCTCAAGGCGCTCGGCGTGACCACGCAGCAGCGCCTGGCGTCCTTGCCGAACGTGCCGACCATCTCCGAGGCCGGTTTGTCAGGCTACGAATTCACCGCTTGGGGCGGACTGTTCGCCCCGGCCGCCACGCCGCCGACAGTGATCGCAACGCTCAACAAGGCCTTTGTCGAGGCGCTGTCGAGTCCAGAGGCGCAGCGCTTCTTCGAGCGGCAGGGGCAAGTCGCTGCGCCGATGACTTCCACCCGGTTCTCCGCCTATGTCAACGAGGAGATCGCTACCTGGGGCCGGCTGATCGAGGCCAGCGGACGGAAGGCTGAATGAACGCGGATTCGTTGTCCCATCGAGCGGCGGGAGTGCCACACGAGGACGCCCGGGACGCTTGGCCGGGACAACCGCCGGTCGCCGACCGGGGCCTACGCCGGGCGTTGGCTTCGGCGTTCTCGGTGGAGGAACTCCGACTGCAAGCGCGGCGCCGGCTGCCCAAGGCGATCTTCGATTTCTACGAAGGCGGCGCTGAAACCGAGAGCACGCTGCGGGCGAATCGCGCGGCCTTTGACAAGCACGCGTTGATCCCACGTTTCCTCGTCGATGTATCGACCGTAGATACCGCGACCACGTTGCTCGGCGCCGAGTCGTCGCTGCCCCTGGCCGTGGCGCCCACGGGGGCGATCGGCTTCGGCTGGCCAAAGGGCGACGTGGCGATCGCACGGGCGGCGCGCGATGCCGGCGTTCCCTACGCCTTGCCAACCTCCGCGACCTCGGCGATCGAACGCGTGGCCCGGGACGCCGAAGGCGCGCGTCTCTGGTTCCAGGCCTATATGCTTCGCCAGCAGGCATTCACCTTCGGCCTGATCGAGCGCGCCCGGCGCGCAGGCTACGAGGCGCTGGTCATCACGGTGGACATGCCAACAGGAGGCAAGCGTGAGCGCGACCTGCGCAACGACTTCGGACTGCCGTTCCGCTTCACCCGTCGCAACGTGCCGGGCTTCGCTGCCCGGCCAGGATGGGTCTTGTCCCAGTGGCGCAACGGCCTGCCGCAACTCGAGAACCTGATCGGCTTCACACCCGAGGCCGTCGATGCCAAGTCGATCGCTTCATCGGTCGGCAAGAGCTACGACGCCAGCTTCGACTGGGAGGGGTTGGCACGCATCCGCGACCTCTGGCCCCGCAAGCTGCTGGTCAAAGGCATTCTCCATCCCGACGATGCCCGGCGCGCGGCAGATCTCGGTTGCGACGGCGTGATCGTCTCGAACCATGGCGGCCGGCAACTTGACGGCGCAATCGCCACGCTCGACGCGCTGCCGACGATCGTGGCAGCAGTGGGACTGCGGATGGATGTGTTGATGGACGGCGGCGTGCGACGCGGATCGGACATCGTCAAGGCGCTGGCCTTGGGCGCCAAGGGCGTCATGGTCGGCCGGCCGCTGCTGTACGGCGTATCCGCCGGCGGCGAAGCCGGCGCAGCGCGCGCGCTGCATATCCTGCAAGACGAGATGACGCGCTGCATGAGGCTCTCGGGCCTCGCTTCGGTGAGTGAGATCCAGCACTCGCTCTTGAACACCTCCAAATCATGACGGAATTGACCATGCACACACTCACCAAGATCGGCTTCATCGGCCTGGGCGTCATGGGCGAACCCATGTGTCGCAACCTGGCGCGCAAGTCCGGCCTGCCGGTGACGGCGTCGGATCTCGACGACGCGCCGCTCCAACGACTCGCTGCAGACGGGGTGACACGCGCGGCCACGCTCGCAACACTGATGGCAGAGTGCGATGTCGTGTTCCTGTCGCTGCCCTCTGGCGAGGTGGTCCGTCGTCTGTGCCACCAAGCCGAAGGCCTGCTTGCCAACACGCACCCCGGGCAGGTCATCGTGGACCTGAGCACCTCTCCCGTCCACACCACACGCGAACTCGCCGCCGAGTTCGAATCAATGTCGGCGACATTCATCGACGCGCCTGTGGCACGCACCCGCGCCGCGGCGGAAGCCGGAACGCTGGCCGTCATGGTCGGAGCCGACCCCGCAACGTTCGCCGCGGTACGCCCCTTGCTCGAAACCTTCGCGACCGACGTGTCGCTGTGCGGCCCGGTGGGATGCGGGCAGGTGCTCAAGATCTTGAACAACATGGTGCTCTTCGAGACGGTCGTGGCGATCAGCGAAGCGAAGGCCATCGGGGAACGCTCGGGGGTCGATCCCCGCGTGCTGTTCGAGACCCTGGCCAAGGGCTCGGCCGACAGCTTCGCGCTACGCAACCATGGCATGAAGGCCGTACTGCCTGACGAATTCCCGGAGCGCACCTTCTCCGTGCGATATGCCCAGAAGGACCTGATGTACGCGCTGCAGCTCGCTGACGCCACAGGGGTCGATGCGCGAGCTGCCCGGGTGGTGGCGCAGTGGTTCGACCAGGCGATCGAAGCGGGCCATGGCGACAACTATCACCCCGTCATCAGCCGCCTGATGGCGCCAGGCTGAGCGCGCAGCGGCGAGAAAATCCGCACAGACTCGGAGAGATCAACAGCTTATATTCATAGCCCATGGCAATGAATATCAAGTACCGTCCGGTCAAGGCCTTCCTGTTGGCCGTCGACAGCGGCTCGTTCACGCACGCGGCCGGGCTGTTGGGCGTGACCCAGCCCTCGTTCACCACGCTGATTCAGGACCTTGAGGCAACGCTTGGCGTGCGGCTGTTTGAGCGTTCGACACGGAGCATCGCGCTCACCGCCGCTGGCAAAGACTTCCTCTCACGCGTCCAGCGCCCGCTGGCCGATATCGAGGAGGCGTACCGGACCGTGCTGGACATCTCTGCCGCGAAGACCGGCACGGTGATTCTTGGGGCCCTGCCGTCGACGGCCTTCGCCTTGGTGGCCCCCGCGCTGGCATCGTTGCGCATCGCTCATCCGGCGCTGCGGGCGCGGGTGATCGAGGCGCACAACGATGAGCTACTCTCGTTGCTCCGAACCAATCAGATCGAATTTGCCCTCGCCACACTGCTGGAGCCGGCTCAGGACTTTGTCTTTCAACCCGTCATCGAGGACTGCTTCTGCGCCGTGTTCCCAGCAGACCACGCGCTGGCGGCACACGGCAGGCTGGTATGGAAGGATCTCGCGCGACACGACCTCATCCTCCTGTCGAAGGGCTCCAGTGCTCGGGCGCAGTTCGATCGCGCATTGCAGCTGAAGTCTTCTCCGGCAGGGCTGACGCCGCGCTACGACGTGACTCACATCATTACCGCTGCCGCCATGGTTCGCCGCGGACTGGGGGTCGCCGTGCTTCCGAGGCTGGCCCTGCCCGAACTCGATCTCGAAGGTCTGACAGCGATTCCGATCACCTCGCTCGGTGCAAGGCGAACCATCGGGTTGCTGCATCGCCGCGATCGGGTGTTCGGACCCGCTACCGAGCGTTTCGTCGCGCACCTCCAGAAGATTGTGCCGAGCGTCGAAGATTCGCTGCTCCCCTTGCCGAGCGCCCGTGGAGCACCGTCCACCGCGACTCGCTCACGTGCGCGTTAGGACGACGGGCTCAGCATCACACCCGGGTTCATGAGGCCCATGGGATCGAGCGCCTGCTTGATCGCCGTCATCATGCGCAGCTCGACGGGATCCTTGTAGCGCTGCAGATCGTTCGTACGTTGCCGGCCGATACCCTGCTCCGCGCTGATCGATCCTCGCAAGGCATGCACAGCATCGTGGACCAAGCCGGACAAGGCCGGCTGCCGTGCGAGCAGGTCGGCGTCCGTCGTGCCCAGCGCGTGCGCCACGTTGTAGTGGAGGTTGCCGTCGCCCAAGTGGCCGAAGGTGAAGTTTCGCACGCCCGGGAATTCCGCCTGGAGCGAAGTATCGGTGCTTTGAACAAATGCAGGGATGGCCGAGACCGACAACGAGATGTCGTGCTTGATGCACTTACCGTCGAGCGCCAGCGCAAGCGTGATACTTTCTCGGGCATGCCACATGGCTTTGCTCTGTGCGAGCGTCTGTGCAATCGCGACGTCGATGATCTGGCCGTCTTCCAAGGCTTCGCCGAGCAGAGACTCGAAACGCTCTCGGGCATGACTTGCACTCTCGCTGTCGCTCAATTCCAGCAAGACATACCAGGGGGCATCGATCGATGTGAACGGCATGCGCTGCTGAGGGAAGGCCTGTGCGACCAGTTGCAAACACGCGCCGGACATCAGCTCGAAAGCCGTCAGCGACGCATCGAAGCCTGCACGGCAGCGAGACAGGAAGGCGCCGGTCAAACCGATCGACGCGACAGCCACCAGGGCCGTACATTGTGCTTTCGGCAACGGGAACAACCGCAACGTCGCGGCCGTGATGACACCGAGCGTGCCTTCACTGCCAATCATCAGGTCGCGCAGGTCGTATCCGGTGTTGTTCTTGCGCAGCCCACGCAAGCCGTCCCACGTTTCGCCGCTGGCGAGCACGACCTCCAGGCCGAGGGCCAGTTCGCGCGCATTGCCGTACCGAAGCACCTGGGTCCCGCCGGCGTTGGTTGCCAAATTGCCTCCGATGGTGCAGCTGCCCTCCGCGCCGAGCGACAACGGGAACAGCAGACCTGCGGCATGAGCCGCCTCTTGGACGTGCTGCAGCACACAACCAGCTTCAACCGTGATGGTTGCATTCTCGACATCCAGGCTTCGCACGCGCTGCATGCGGCTGAGGACCAACACCACCGCCTCGCCGGTGTGATCGGGCGTGGCACCTGCGACCTGTCCCGTATTGCCGCCCTGCGGGACGATGGGAGCGCCGGCACGGCTGCACGCCGAGACGACCGCCGCCACCTCCTCTGTCGACCCTGGGAGCACCACCGCCAGCGCCCGACCGTGGCACAACCCGCGCCAATCCGTGAGGTACTTTGCCTGTGCCTGCGTGTCCGTGAGGACGTGCTGCACGCCGAGGGCTTTACGCAGGTCGTGCAGAAGCGCCGTGTCCGGCGCGTCCTTGTGCTTCATGCCGAGGACTTTCATGTGGCTGGCGTGGCGACTTGGCCGCTTCGCAGGAATGCGCGCACGTTGTCAATCACCAGCTGTTCCATGGCCTGCCGGGTCTCGAAGGTGGCGCTGCCAACATGCGGAGAAAAGACGACGTCGTCGCGGCTTCGGAGTGCCACCGGCGCTCCCGGCTCGCCTTCGACGACATCGAGACCCGCGCCCCCGAGGCGTCCACCTTCCAGCGCATCGACCAGGGCTCGGGTATCGACCACACTGCCGCGCGCCACGTTGACCAGAATGCCCCGAGGCCCGAGGGCCCGAAGGACGGCCGATGAAACGAGGTGATGTGTCCGATCGCCCCCAGGACAGGCCACCACGAGGAAGTCCGACCATTCGGCCAGCGCGCGAAGCGATGGCTCGAAGCGGTATGGCACGTCCTTCCGCGGACCGCGGCCGTGGTAGGCGACGGCCATCGAGAAGCCTTCACCGCGTCGCGCGATCGCCGTGCCGATGCGGCCCAGGCCGAGGATGCCGAGCCGCTTCGACGACACCCGAGTCGACAAAGGAAACTCGCCCAAGCGCTGCCAGCGACCGTCGCGCACATATCTGTCGGCGGCACCCAGGCGCCGCGCCGTCGCCAGGAGCAGCGCCCAGGCCATGTCCGCGACGCAATCGTCGAGCACATCAGGCGTGACGCTGACCTGGATCCCGCGTGCAGCGGCCGCCGCGACGTCGATCGTGTCGTAACCGACGCCCCAGCTGCAGATCGCGCCGAGTTGCGGCAATCGGGAAATCAGCTCTGCACTGCACCCGGCACGGACGGAGGTCGCCACGACGCCGACGTCGTCACCGAACCGTGCCAGCCAAAGCGCGCTGTCGTCCAACTCCCAGAAGCGCACGGTCTTGAAATCTGCGGCAAGGGAATCGTCCGCCAACGGCCCGATCGGTGCCAACTGCAGCACCAGGGAGCCGACGCTCATGCCTCGCCCTTGCGTTCAGGGATGTAGCCCGTGGCCTTGGCCGCCGCGCCAAAGGTCTCGCCGCGCTGGAGGCGCGCCTCGACGTCCTTGTCGACGGCCTGGATCTGCTTGGCACGTTCGAGAGCCTCCTGAAGGCGTCCCCGAGGGATCGCCACGATACCGGTGTCATCGCCCACGATGAGGTCGCCCGGCGCGATCCGCACCCCGCCGATCGAGACCGGCTCGCCGAGCTGCTGCGTTCGCAGCCGCCCTTTGCCTGTACGGGGAGTGACCCAGCGGCTCGCCAGCCAGAGGCCGGTGGCGCGAATCTCGTCGAGATCACGACAGCCTCCATCGATCAACACGCCGCCTGCGTCGCGCTGTCGCGCTGCCAGGGATGCGAGACCGCCCAATGAGGATATCGGCTGGCCGCCCACGTCGATCACGAGCACGCGCCCCGGCGCTGTCATCTCGATCAGGCGGTCGACGGCGAAGTCGGCTTTCTCGAAATCATGCAGTTGCCCGGGGACCTGCCGTGCGGTGACGGCGAAGCCGCACATGCGCCCTGCCCCGCTGCGCTGCGTCATCCCCTCGACGATCCCTGCGATCTCCAATTGATCGAGCGCATCCGACCAGGTGCTGCTGTCGATGGCGGTGCATTGCGCCAACAAATCCATGTCTTGCATCTCCATATCGGCTAGTCCACACGGGCCCCGGAGATGCGCACGGCCTCCGCCCAGCGCGCCGTTTCCTTCTGAATGAATGCGTCGAATTGCGCCGGCGAGTAGTTGTTGACCTCGCCGCCCATCTCCACGAGCTTCTGAGTCATGGCCGGCGTTGCCACGACGAGCGAGATGTCCTTGTAGATCCGATCGCGCAATTCGTTGGGAAGACCCGCCGGTGCAAAGACCCCGAACCAGGTCGCGGCCTCGAAGTTGGCCATGCCTGCCTCGGCGAATGTCGGCACGTCCGCGAGGGCCGACATTCGCTTGCCGTGCGCCAGCGCGATGGCGTTGAGCTTGCCGGACTTGATGTGCGGCAGCACGGCCGACAGCGTCGCGAAAGCCATCTCCACCTGCCCGCCCAGAAGGTCTGTGATCATCGGCGCGTCGCCCTTGTAAGGCACATGGACCGTCTGGATACCCGTCCTGCCCTTGAACAGCTCGGCGGTGAGGTGTTGCGCGGTGCCGTTGCCGGTGGAGGCGACCGACACGCCCTGCGCCTTGCCCTTTGCGAACGCGATCAGCTCAGGAAGGGTCTTGGCAGGAACGGTCGGAGCCGTGACCAGCACCAGCGGGACCGTGGCGATCAACGTGATGGCCGAGAAATCCTTGATCGGGTCGTAGGGCAGCTTGCGATAGAGGCTGGCGCTGATCGTGTGCGCCGACGTCGTCTCAAACAGCGTGTAACCGTCAGGCGCCGATTTCGCGACGACTTCTGCGCCGACCGTGGCCCCTGCGCCCGCTCGGTTCTCCACGACCACGGGCTGCGCCCACTGCGTCGCGAGCTTCTCCGAGACCATCCGCGCGATCACGTCGGTGGCACCCCCGGGCGGGTACGGAACGACCATGCGTACCGCCTTGGTTGGATAGGTCTGGCCATGGGCCAGGCCGAGGCTGCCGGCGAGCAGAGGCGCAGCACAGATCGAGATGAGTTGACGGCGGTTCAGGCGCATGGTGTCTCCGTTTTTTGTGATGAGGAACAGGTACTTGCGGGTTCGATGGCCTCAGGGCTTGCGTTCTGCATCACCCCAGGGGGCCGTCTTCCAGAGGGCGGCGAAACCTGCAGTTGCCTTGTCCAGGCGGCTTCTCCACTGCGGTCCGGCCACATAGTCCATCTCGGTGAATTGGGCCTGCATCTGCTTCTGGAACTCGGGGTCAGCAGCGGTCAACCTGAGCGCCTCCGACAGTCGGCGCTCCACGTCTGGCGGAAGCCCTTTGGGCGCCACGATGCCGCGCTCCGAGTTGAAGACCAACGGAACGTTCTGCTCCGAGAAGCTGGGCACCTCCGGCGCCAACTTGGACCGACCGTCGCTCGCCTGCGCCAGGATCTTGACCTTGCTCTGGAACGGCATCACCTCACCGAGATTCATGCCTCCGACGGTCACATGCCCACCCAACAGGGCGGTGCGCAGCGGCCCAGCGCCATTGAAGGGCACATGATTCAAGCGCGTCCCGGTCAGACGTTCGAACTGCACCATGGCAAGATGGTCGTCAGTCCCGACGCCTGTGGACGCATAGCTGATCTCTCCAGGTCGTGCCTTGGCATCGGCGATCAGGTCCGCGAGATTGCGGTACTTGCTGTCGCCGAGGACGCTGAAGGCGCTCGGGTCGCGGACCAGGTTGGCGAGGTAGGTGAAGTCGCTGGGACTGAACTGTGTCCTCCGCTCGATCGCCAGTGTCACCAGGCCGGGCATGTTGGTCATCCCGATCACGTAGCCGTCAGGCGCGGCCTTCGCGACGTAGGTCAGTCCGAGCTCACCCGAGGCCCCCGCCTTGTTGATGACAACCACTTGGCCGCCGAGGTGCTTGCTGAGGTGAACGGCCAAGGTGCGGGCCGTGATGTCTGTGCCCCCGCCAGCGGCGAAGCCGACGACAAGTTCCACAGGTTTGTCGGGCCAGGCGAAACAGGAGGTCGAGGCGGCCAGCAGGACACCCAGCAGCAGCGATGCGCCGGCAGGAAATCTCGGCCTCTTGGAAGCGGGACGGGAGGCACGAGCGGTCTTTGAAGGCATGGCGAGTTCATTGTTGTGATGGAACGATCCGCCAGCTCCTTCGACACAGACCAAGGGTCGTGGATGCTTAAGGATGGCGGAGCGACTTGTCTCCGGTGCCCGCGCTGTCCTTGGTGCGGTCAGCGCGTCCAGCGGTGCTTGGGCGGAGTGATTAGAGCGTGCCATCCGTGATCAGACAATTCGAATTTTTCGCTCAACTATTAGCCGCAGCAAATGAATCGACAGCTGCCCTGAGGAAACCGGGCTGATGCATGCCATTGATTGACTGAGACTAATTATTGGTAGATATATTCGAATTGTCTGAGCTTGCTGCCGTTGCTTTAATGCCGTCACTACAACGGAGTCGACCATGGACGCGAGAACCCATTCCACAGAACTGATCAGCATCAACCCGGCCACTGGCGAAGAAGCCGGTCGCGTTCAGATCACCACGCTGAGCGAGTTGAACGCCACCATCGAGCGCGCATGGCAGGCCTTTCACAAATCGGGCTGGAAGGAGTTGCTGCCGCACCGGCGCGCGCTGGTCCTCCAGAAGATCGCCGATGGCCTCTTGGCCGAGAAGGAGTCGCTGGCCTTGCTGCAGATGAAGGACAACGGCAAGCCGCTCGCGGAATGCAAAGGCATGGTCGAATCGGCCATCGGAACATTCCGCTACTACGCTGGTGTCTGCGAAACCCTCGAGACCGACGTCACGCCTTCGCGCGGCGAGTACGTTTCATTCACGGTGCTGGAGCCATTCGGCGTAGTGGCAGCCATTACCCCGTGGAATTCGCCGATCATGAACGACGCGACCAAGGTGGCACCTGCGCTGGCCGCAGGCAATGCTGTGATCCTGAAGCCATCCGAGGACTCGCCGCTGTTGGCACCCGAGCTGGCTCGCATTGCAACCTCTGCAGGTCTGCCCGAGGGCTTGCTGCAGGTTGTCCAAGGGCGTGGCGCCGACGTGGGGGCGGCCCTGGTTGCGCATCCGGGCGTGCGAATGGTTTCGTTCACCGGTGGGACCGTCTCGGGCAGCGCCATCGGCCGTGTGGCCGGCGAGCGCCTGATCCCTGCGGCGCTCGAGTTGGGCGGCAAGTCACCCCACGTCGTCTTCGCCGACGCCGACCGTGAGCACGCGGTGGCTGCGGTGGTCGCGGGCATCTTTGGCTCGTCCGGGCAATCCTGCGTCGCAGGATCGCGGCTCTTCATCGAGGAATCGGTGTACCAGGAAGTGCTGGACCAGGTGGTGGAACGAACCCGCTCGATCCGCGTGGCTCTGCCCGATGCGGCCGGTGTGGAGGTTGGGCCGCTGGCCTCATTCCACCATCGAGATCGCGTTGCGAGATTCGTGGATCGTGCTCGCGAGGAAGGCGGCCGCATTCTCTGCGGCGGTGCTGCACCCACCGATGCGGCCTGCCAATCTGGTGCGTTCTACCTTCCCACAGTGATCGAAGGCCTGGGGCCGAACACCGCATCCTGCCAGGAGGAGGCGTTCGGCCCCGTGTTGGTGGCACTGCCGTTTCGCGACGAGGCCGACCTGGTCGCGCAAGCCAACGGGACAGCATTCGGCCTCGCTTGCGGTATCTGGACCGAAAGCTTCAAGCGCGCCTGGCGCATCGGGCGCGCGCTGGAAGCTGGCTCCGTCTGGATCAACACTTACAAGCAGTCGGTCACGAGCACGCCGTTCGGTGGCTTCAAGAACAGTGGTATTG
>CALRYR010000015.1:0-19233 GCA_943372425.1 Variovorax sp. YR752
CGGGCATCGAGAAGATCCGCTCAAGCTTCGCGCTCAAGCAGGTGCGCTACAAGACTGCCCTGCCCTTGCCCAAATAGCCGCACCACTCAGCGATCCTGCAGCCGATGCGCCTGCCGGAACGCCTCCGGCGTCGTCCCGACGCGCCGGCGAAAGAACTTGACGAAATTCGTCGGCTCGCTGAACCCGAGAAGCTCCCCGATCGCGACGGATGTCGAGGTGCTGTGCACGAGCAGGCGTTGAGCTTCGAGGGCCACGCGCCGATCCACTTCCTGCTTCGCCGAATGCCCCAGCACGTTCTGGCACGTGCGCGTCAGCGTGCTCGTCGAGATCCGCAGCCTGCGGGCCAGCGTCGCGACGGAGGGCCGGGCATTGACCAGCCCTTCCAGCTCCCGCCGAAAACGCCGAACCAGCATCGCCTGCGCCGTCGGTGCCGCTGCGCGTCCCGTCGCCGTGCGGCTGATGCAAAGCATCAGGCACACGAGCAACTCGCGAGCGATGGCAGCAGACAGTTCGTCCAGCAGCGGCTGGTCGAGCTCCCTCCGAAGCACCGCCGCCAGGGACGTCCAGGTGCCCAGTCCGGCGGCATCCATCTCGAAATGGACCGGCCAATCCTCCAGGCGCAGCATCGCCATCGGTCCCTGCTGCGCCTTTGACGCCGCCGGCTGCACGACGGCCGGATCGATCAATATCAAGTCCGCCTCGAGGCCGTTCGCCGCTTGCCATTGCTGCACCTGTCCGGGCCTCACGAAGACGACGTGGCCCGCCTGCAAGTCCAAGCGCTCGAAGTCGACCTGGTGCGACCCACGCCCCCTGATCGCCACGAGGACCATGAAGAACTCGACACGCTCCGTCTCGACCAGCAGCTTCGCGGGCACGCGGGCGCGAAGTTCCGACAGTGTCATCAGCTCCACACCGACGGGGTCGAGCCGCGTGTTTGAGAAATGCGTCTTGCGCAGAACCTTGCGACGCTGGGACACGACCCATCCTTTCGGCACGCCATTCGGGCGTGTGCGCGATTTCTACCATCGATTGCACGACGCTGACCTCGCTGGCGCGACGCGATGCCGGCACAGTACACGCAGCCAACCCCGCAAAGGCCCATCGCAATGTCACCCCTCCGAAACCTCTCGACGCGCATCGTTGCGTTGAGTCTCCTGTCGGTCATCGCGGGCTGCGCTTGGACCGTCTTGCCTCAGAAAGGAAATTCCATGTCCTCGAACCCCAAGGCGCAAGTCGTTGCGCTGCTCAAAGCCATCGAAACGGGTGAATCGGCGCCGGTGGCCGTCGTCAACCCCGCCAAGTACATCCAGCACAACCTCGCCGTCGGCGAAGGCCTCGCCGGTTTCGGTGCGGTCTTGCAGGCGCTGCCGAAGGGTTCGGCGAAGGTGAGCACGGTGCGTGTCTTCCAGGACGGTGACTTCGTCTTCACACACACCGACTACAACTTCTTCGGTCCGAAGATCGGCTTCGACATCTTTCGCTTCGAGGACGGCAAGATCGTCGAGCACTGGGACAACCTGCAGGAAACGCCCGCCCAGCCCAACCCGAGCGGGCGCACGATGATCGACGGGCCGACCGTGGCGACGGACCTGGACAAGACGCAGGCCAACAAGAAGCTGGTGGCAGCGTTCGTGGACGACATTCTGGTGAACGGCCGCATGGACCGGCTCGCGGGCTACTACGACGGTGACAACTACCACCAGCACAACCCGCAGATCGCCGATGGCCTGTCCGGCCTCGGTGCAGCGCTCCAGACGATGGCCAAGGCGGGCGTGACGATGAAGTACCGCCAGGTCCACAAGGTGCTGGGCGAAGGCAGCTTCGTGCTCGTCGCCAGCGAAGGCGAGTTCGCCGGCAAGCCGAGCGCGTTCTACGACCTCTTCAGAGTCGAGAACGGCAAGATCGCCGAGCACTGGGACACGATCGAGACCATTCCGCCCCGCTCGGAGTGGAAGAACGCAAACGGCAAGTTTTGACGCAGGGGCCGCCGATGAATCACCGAGCCCACGAAGGCGGCAACGTCATCGAATGCGGATGAAGCGCTTCGAGAAATAACCGAACGGATCGACCCGTTACGGGAGCCCCAGGGGCCCGCGTGTTTCCCGCTGCGGCGGGACATCGCGATCGAGGTCGACGGCGAATTCCTCCTCAGCCAGGTGATCGAGCTGCCGCAGCGTGCACCTGAGCACCTCCGCCTCGCTGATGGACCGATCGGCGAGCCAGGCGATCACCAGCTGATCATGGAATCCGACCCAGGCGCGCAGGCAGGCGCGCGCCTTCCTGGTGGGCTCGGGCATCCCGAGCACATCGCAGATGCGATCGATCGCCTGCTGGCGCGAAGCCTCCCAGATGTCGGCGATGGTGGCGTTGATCGCCAGGTTGTGGGAGCGGGCCCTGAACAACGCATCGCCCTGGCGGTCCTTCACGGCCTTGAGGTGCGCACGCAGGAACGATGCGACCTGCTTGCGCGCCGTGTTGCCGCGAAATGACGCCAGCTGCGTCTCGTTCATCCGCTGTGCTGCAGCCCGGCTGACGTCAGCGTACAGCGCTTCCATCGAGCCGAAGTGATGGAAAAGCAATCCGTGTGCGACGCCCGCCTCGCGCACGATCTCCGCGGCCGAGACGTCCGTGAAGCCCTTGTTCGCAAACAGCCGGTCCGCCGCGTCGAGGATGCGCTGCTTGCCCGTCGGCGCCTTTTCCGGAGCGTCCTTTCCCCGGCTAACGGAACGAGTCCCTTTGTCAGTCATCGTTTCGATCATAGGGGCTCGCGACGGGCGCCTTCGGCAGTCGTCAGGGAATACCAGCAAACGGCTTCCTGCACATCTGCATAGACTGACTGTCAGTCAATCTTCAGACATTCCATGACCAAGCATTCATCGCACGCGGCCCCCGTGAGTTACGACGTCCTGGTGATCGGTGGCGGGCCGTGCGGCTTGGCGGCCGCCATCGCACTCGGACGTTGCGGGGTGCGGGTGCTCCTCGTCGAGAAGCATCCGTCGACCAGCTTCCACCCCCGCGGGCACGTGGTCAGCGCGCGCACGATGGAGATCCTGAGGACGTGGGGACTGGAGGACGCCGTTCGTGCCCGCGGCATTCCGCACGACCGGAACCAGGGCGTGGCCTTCGTCCGCTCGGTCGTCGGCGAGGTGATCGGCGAGATCCGGACCTACGCCGATCGGCAGCGGAACCGCCAGTTCGAAACCTACGGCCCGAGCGCGAAGACGTCCTGCCCGCAGGACGTGCTGGAGCCGGTCCTGCGCCGCGCCGCCGAAGGCCAGGCCAGTGTGGACGTCTGCTTCGGGACCGTGCTGCAGGACCTTCGCCAGGACGCTCGGGGGGTCTCGGCGACGATCGCCTCACGCGACGGCACGACGCGCGCCGTCCGCGCGCGCTACGCGATCGCCGCCGACGGCGCGCGCGGCACCGTTCGCGAGCAACTGGGCATTGCTCTGAATGGCGACGGCGCACTCGGCAACCAGATCGGCGTCTATTTCGAGGCCGACCTGTGGCCGTGGGTGGCGGATCGACCCCACCTGCTCTGGTGGATCTACAACCAGGCGACCGTCGGCGTGATGATCGCGCTGGATGGCCGCAAGCGCTGGACCTACAACTTCGGCTACGACCCGGCCAGAAACACGCCCGAGGACTTCACCCCCGAGCGCTGCGCCGACATCGTCAGGTCCGCCATCGGCATCGAGCATCTGCCGCTCGAGGTGAAGGACATTCGTGTGTGGCGCATGCAGGCCCGCGTAGCGGAGAAACTGCGCGTGGGAAGCATCTTCCTTGCCGGCGATGCCGCGCACCCTCTGCCACCGACCGGCGGACAGGGCATGAACACGGCCATTGGCGATGTCCACAATCTCTGCTGGAAGCTCGCTCTGGTCCTCAAAGGGGTTGCGGACGAGCGCCTGCTCGACTCCTACGAGGTCGAACGTCTGCCCGTGATCCGGTTCAACGTGGCGCAGAGCGTGCGCAACGCCCGGCGCATGGAGGCCGCGGGGCTCGGCGGGATCATGAAGACGCACGAGGATTTCTGCGAGAGCGACATCGACCGAATGCGCGATGCCATTCCCGGCCAGCGAGAGCATTTCGAGTATCACGGGCAGACATTCGGCTACACCTACCGCTCGTCACTGGTCTTCGACGAAGGCACGTCCGCCGAGCCCGCGAATATCAATACCTACGACGCGAGCGCAGCCCCCGGTGGACGTGCGCCCCACTGCTGGCTGACGCTGCCCGAAGGCGGTCCGACGATCTCGACCGTCGACCTGTTCAAGGACCTGCGATTCACTCTGCTCGCAGGGCGCGACGGGCAGCCATGGGCCGACGCTTTCATGAAGGCCGCGTCCAGCGCAGGGCTCCGGTCACAGGCGTTCGTGGTCGGCGCCTCCGGTGACCTGCGCGACCACATGGGCGCCTTCCACGATCTCTACGAAATCTCTCCGCGTGGCGCCGTGCTGGTCCGTCCAGACGGCCACGTGGCCTGGCGTTCTCCGGATGCCGCGCCGGACGCCGACGAAGCAATGAATCGCGTGATCGGCGTCTTCGCATCGAACCGAGGCCGCCGCGTCGCGGCGCATCCATCGCACCACCAACCGGAGGTCTCCGCGTGAATCCATCTTCCGTCACCGCCGCGCGATCGCCGAGCCGACTCGCCCATATCGCGCTGCGCACCAATCGGCTCGGCGAACTCATCGACTGGTACTGCAAGGTGCTGGGCGCGCGCATCTCCCATGCGTCCGACAAGGTCGCGTTCCTGACCTATGACGACGAGCACCATCGCATCGCACTGATCGGGTTGCAGGACTACCCGGCGAAGGACGAGACCATCCGCGTGGGCTATTACCACACGGCCTTCGCGTACGACTCCCTGGCCGATCTGCTCGGTAATTTCGTGCGCCTGCGCGAACTCGGGATCGTTCCGTACCGGTCGATCAATCACGGGCCGACGGTCTCGTTCTACTACGCGGACCCCGAGGGCAACCAGATCGAGCTTCAGGTCGACAGCTTCCCCGATGCCGTAGCCACCAACGCGTGGATGGAGAGCGAGGCCTTCAGGCGCAACCCGATCGGCATCGAGTTCGACCCGGACGACATGCTGCAGCGGCTGCGCGACGGCACGCCGGAAGTCGAACTCATGCGTCGACCCGACTCAATCCAGTAAAGCAACAACGCAGCCAGCACCACGGAGACAAACCATGCTCAGCAAAAGACTGAAGAACGCGGCGATCGTCGTCATCATGACCCTTGCGGCGGCCACAGCCAGCGCCCAGCCTGCCAAGGCGAAGCTGGTGCTTCCAGCGCTGTCCATCCTGTTCGCCCCGGTCTACCTCGCGGAGGACGCCGGCTATTTCAAGAGCGCGAGCGTCGACGTCGAGCTCAGCCAACTGGCCGGCCCTGCCGCGCTCAATGCGCTCATCGGCGGCAGCGGCGACTTCACCACGATCGCGGGGCTCGTCCAGTTGCGGGCGGCCCAGCGCGGACAGAAGACGTTGGCCATCGCCGGGCTTCAGGAAAACGCGACCACCGAGATCGTGCTGTCGGCGGCGACCGCCGAACGCTTCGCCGCCGCCAAGACACCGATCGACAGGACCCGGGCACTCAAGGGCCTGACCCTGGCCGTGGATGCAGCAAACGGCCTGCCGCACGCCTATCTCCGTTACGTGGCAAGGCAAGCGGGGCTCGACGCGGATCGCGACATCCGCCTGGTTTTCATCGCGCCGCCCGGGATGGCCGCAGCGCTGGAGAAGAAGGAAGTCGACGGCTTCGTCTTCTCCAGCCCCTTCACCCTCGAAGCCGTGCGCCGAGGTGGCACGCTCTGGATCAGCGGCCCGCGTGGAGACTTTCCGGATGTGAACCCGACGACCTACAACGTGCTGGTCGCGCGTGACGGTTTCTGCACCAGCGCCGCCGAGACCTGCCGAAACATGGTCAGTGCGCTGAACAAGAGCCTCGCACTCATCTCGAACGACCCCCAGAAGGCACTGGCGCTTCTGACCAAGCGTTTCGACAAGATGGACCCCGAACTGCTCAAGCAGGCCTTCGAGAGCTTTCAGCGCAACACGCCTGCACGCCTGATGCCGATGGGCAAGGCGTTCGATCACACCGTGGACGTGATGTTCGGCCCGCAGGACGACAAGGTGGCATTGAAAGCCATCGCCAAGACGATCTACACCGACGACTTCGTGCGCTCTGCCAAACAGGTGGACTGACGTGAGCCCACGCCGTCTGTGGATTGACCGGATCGCGCTGGCCTGCGTGACGCTGGCCGCCTGGGAAGCTGTCGGCCGGTTACGGGGCTCGTACTGGATCAGCTCGCCGACGCTGGTCGTCGAGCGGATCTGGGCACTGGCGCTCAACGGGGACCTCTGGTTCCACGGCCGCTTCACGCTCGCCGAAGCCTTCGGGGGCTTCCTGCTCGGCGCGATTCCGGGCTGCGCCGTTGCCATGGGCCTGCGCAGCCACCCCTTCGTCCGCGCCGCGTTTCTGGGGGTTGCCGCCATCGGGTATGCCGTTCCGAAGACAGCCCTGGTTCCCCTGTTCATCCTGTGGCTGGGCGTCGGCCCGGCGGCGAAGGTCGCGCTGGTCGCGGCTGCGATCTTCTTCATCGTGTTCTACAGCACCTTGAACGGCGTCGATGCGGTCGATCAGAAGCTCCTGTCGTCCGCGCGCGTCTTCGGCGCATCCGAATGGCAACTGCTCCGGCACGTGGTCTGGCCCGCGGTCGTGCCCTACCTGTTCGGCGGATTGCGCGTCGCCGTTCCTTATGCCATCGCAGGCGCCATCGTCGGCGAAATCATCTCGTCGAATCGCGGGCTGGGCTATCTCGCCCAGTTCGGTGCAAGCGATTTCGACACCACGCTGGTGTTCGTTTCTCTGGTGACCGTCATGCTCATCGTTCTCTCCGTCAGCGCGGCTCTGTCGCGGGTTCAGCAACGCCTGTTGAGATGGCAGACCGGCTCCTCGCAGGATCCGCACGCTGGCGCCGCATGACCATGAAACGAGATCTGCCTGAAACCATCGATGCCGGCGCGCTGTTGCAGCTGCGGCAACTGGGAATCTCCTACGGCGAAGGCGGCTCCGGCGAGCGCTGCTGGATCCTGCGCGACCTGAACCTGGACGTGCAGGAGGGGGAATTCCTGACCATCATGGGGTCGTCCGGCGCAGGCAAGTCCACCCTGCTGAATCTGGTTGCGCAGACGCTCCAGCCTTCGGCAGGACAGATCGCCTTCCGCGGTAAAGTGGTCGGCGGCGCCGACATACCAGCCGACCCCGGCAGCAGCAGGCAGATCGGCTACGTCACGCAGGACGACAACCTGCTGCCATGGCGCACCGTCTGGGACAACGTGATGTTCCCGCTCATGCTGGCCGGCAAGCCTTCGGCTTCGGATGTCGAACGCGCCCGCCGTGTCATCGACCAGGTCGGCCTGACGCAATGGACGAAGCACTACCCGCACCAGCTCTCGGGTGGCATGCGCAAGCGTGCATCCCTAGCCCGCACCCTCGCCTACGGCCCGCCCGTGGTCTTGATGGACGAGCCTTTCGGGGCGCTCGACGCCGAGACACGTGCGCAGCTGCAGGCCGACCTGCTCGACCTGTGGGCGTCCGAGAAGAAGACCATCCTCTTCGTCACGCACGACATCAACGAAGCGATCGCTCTTGGTGACCGTATCGTCGTGCTGTCAGGTTCTCCAGGCAGGGTTGTACTGGAACGCACGATCGACATCGAAAGGCCTCGTGACCCCGAGCTGATCTTCAAGGCCCCCACGTTCGCAGGCCACTACGACGCGGTCCGCAGTTGTTTGCGCGCGGCCAGCCAACCATGACACCGCGACGGATGCTCCTGGCGAAAGCGCTGGGCCTCGCTGCCTTCGCATCGGTGTGGGTGCTGGCGAATCGCTGGGTCGGCGACTACTGGGTCCCCGGTATCGGACAGGTCACCGCCCGGTTCTGGCAGGAGCTGCTCGCCGGCAAGCTGCTGGCCGACCTCTGGGCGACGAGCCAGCTGCTGCTGGCAGGCACGGCCATCGGCGCCGTGCTGGGTTGCGCGCTGGCGTGCGTGTTGCGGCTGTCAGCGCGGCTCGACGCCATGATGCAGCCCTTCATCACGGCCATCATGAGCATTCCGAAGCTCGGCCTGGTCCCGCTGCTCGTGCTGTGGTTCGGCACCGGCTGGGTGCCCAAGGTGATGCTGGTCGCCTTGACGGTCCTGTTCATCGTCTTCTCGCTGGCCTACGCAGGACTGGTGACCGTGAACCCGCGCCTCACCATGACGGCGAGAGTGTTCGGTGCCACGCCACTGCAGCTCACCCGGCACATCGTCATCCCCAGCGTCCTGCCTTTCATCTTCACAGGCTTGCAAGTGGCCCTGCCGTGGGCGGTCAGTGCTGCGCTGGTCGCCGAATACCTGGCCGCCAAGGTCGGCATCGGCCACGGCATCGAAGAAGCAAGGCAGCTGAGCGATTCCGTCGGCGTCTATTACGGCATCGTCCTCGCGACCATCCTGGTCCTGCTGGGCAACGGCCTGCTCTCAATCGCTCGCACATTCGCCATCAAAGTTCAACCATAGGAGCCACAGTGTGAAGATCTACAAGTTTCTACAAGGCGGGAAGCCCCGCTTCGGGGTGCTCGAGGAACCGGACACCATCCGGGCCATGAAGGCATCGCCGTTCGAGGGAAGCATCGAACTGGGCGACGAGACTTGGCCGCTGTCGAGTCTCGTCCTCCTGCCGCCCACCGTCGAACACCCGCGCATCTTCGGCGTCGGCCTCAACTACAAGTCCCACATCCTGGAGACCGGGCGCGCGTTGCCGGAGATCCCGTCCATTTTCATGAAGCCGGACACGGCCCTGATCGGCCACGGCAAGAGCATCGTGTATCCGAGCGGCAGCACCATCGTCCACTATGAAACCGAACTGGTCGCGGTGATCGGACGCCAGGCCAGGAACGTCGCTCGGGAGGATGCCCTGGGGTACGTGCTCGGCTATGCCTGCGGGAACGACGTGAGCGAGCGCACGATCCAGCGCAAGGAAATGACCCTGGGCCTCATGACGGTCGGCAAGGCCTTCGACACCTTCGCGCCGATCGGCCCCTGCATCGAGACTTCGGTCGATCCCTCGACCCTGCGGATGCAGGGCCGCTTGAACGGCACCGTCGTCCAGGATTGCCAGACCTCCGACCTGCTATTCGGGGTGGACGCGCTGGTGGCCTACCTGAGCGAGGCGATCACCCTGATGCCAGGCGACCTCATCATGACTGGAACGCCTGGTGGCATCGGCCCGCTCCAACCCGGTGACATCTTCGAGATCGACATCGAAGGCGTGGGTGTGCTTCGCAACGACGTCACCGGAGAGAACGCATGACCACGGAAATTCCCGACATCCGGTCGCGGGTCCTGGCGGCCGACGAATCGAGGTATCAGGCCTTGTACCGGCAGGACGTGGCAGCGCTCGGGCGCATGCTGATCGAAGACGACTACGTCCATATTCACGCCAACGGCAAGGTCGACGACAAGGCCGCCTTCCTGGCGTCGATCGAGGCAGCCCGGTATCGCTTCATCGACGCCGAACGCACCGAGCAACAGGTCCGTCTCGTCGGCCCATTGATCCTGCTGCACGGCAGAACCCGCACCACGCTGGATGTCGCGGGCGAGGTCAAAGTCATGGACAACGCCTTCACGACGGTCTGGAAGCAGACCGAGGACGGCCTGAAGCTGCTGCATTGGCAGGCCACCAAGCGCGTCTAGCGCGATTCATCAGGAGCGACGCATGAACAACACAGCACGCCGGTCCTTCGCGACCCTGTTGGCAACGGCAGCCATCGGCATTCCGTGGGCCTCCCTCGCCCAGACGAAATACCCGTCCAAACCGATCACACTGGTCCTCCCAGCCGGGGCGGGGACCGGCGTGGACATCATCGGTCGGCTCGGGGCGCAGAAGCTGTCGGAAGTGCTCGGCCAACCGGTGGTGATCGAGAACGTGGTGGGGGCCAGCGGCGTCATCGGCGTTCAGAAGGCCACCCGCGCGAAACCGGATGGCTACACGCTGCTCTTCGCCTTCAACCAGACGATCACCATGAATCCTCATGTGGTCGCCAACCTGCCCTACGACCCGCAGAGGGAACTACTGCCTATCTCCGAGTTCGCAGCTGCGCCCTTCGTCTGGATGGTCAATGCGCAAGTGCCGGTCAAGACGTTTCCGGAACTCGTGGCGTATGCGAAGTCGCAGCCCGGCAAGCTCGCGATGGGCGTCACCGGATTTGCCTCCGCCGCGTACCTCGGTTCGCAGCTCCTGGCCTACCAGACCGGCGCGGAGGTTCTGCCGGTGAACTACGCGGGCAATTTCAGCGCCGACCTGATGTCCAACGTGGTCCAGTTGTCGATGAGTCCTGCGGCACAGGTGCCCGCCCTGGTCGCGAGCGGCAAGGTTCGTGCGCTGGCGCAGACGGGCGAGCGCAGGGCAGAAGGAATGAAGGACATCCCGACCGTCAACGAAACAGTGCCCGGCTATGTCATCGATGCCTGGTACGGCGTCTGGGCGCCGGCGGGGACGCCGAAGGAAATCGTCGCGACCTTGACCGAAGCCTGGCGCTCCGTTGCTTCGAAGCCGGAGATCAGGGAGCGCCTCACGGCTCTGTCGGCCGTCGCCGTCGGGAGCACGGCCGAGGAACTCGACGAGTTGATCCGCAAGGAAACGAAGATGTGGGGCGACGTCGTCAAGGCCCGGAAGATCACGCCTGCGCAGTAAGACTCCAAACGCGCTGCGAAACCACCTTTCGGGAGGGCGACAGCGCCCACGGATTTCCCGAAGGAAATCGCGTGGGCGGAACCCATGGCGTAGCCCGAGGCGACGCGCGCGTCACTCGAGCCGAATGTTCGATCGCTGCACGACCGCCTTCCATTTCGCAGACTCGCTCGCCATGAACCGGCGCATTTCCTCGGGGGTACTGCCCCAAGGTTCGATGTCGAATTCAACAAGCCGACGGCTGGTTTCTTCGCCCTTCGCGATCGTCGCGACGGCTTGTGAAAGCCGGCTGATGATCGCCGGGTCCGTGGACTTCGGCGCCACCAGCCCGAACCATACGAGGACTTCGATGTCCTTGAACCCCTCTTCCGCGAGCGTCGGGACCTGAGGGAACAGTGCGCTGCGCCGTGCGCCCGTCACCGCCAGCGCCCGGATCGTGCCGGCGCGGGTGTGCTGCACCGCGGTCGTGGTGTTGTCGAACATGGCGGAGATGCGTCCCGACAGAAGGTCCGTGTAGGCGGGTGCCGTTCCGCGATAGGGGACGTGAAGCATCTCCGTGCCGGTCCGGAACTTGAACAGCTCACCTGCCAGATGAAGGGGCGACCCCGCACCGGCGGAGGCATACGAATACTGCCCCGGCGATGAACGCAGGAGCTGCACGAATTCCGCCACGTTCCTGGCGGGCACCTTGCTGTTCACGACAAGAACCAATGACGAGCCTCCCACGACACTGATCGGCTCGAAGTCGCGCTGCGGGTCGTAGCGCAGGTTCGGGTAGACGCTCTGGTTGATAGCGAGGCTCGCCGTGTTGCCCAGCAGCAGCGTGTACCCGTCCGGCTTTGCAGCGGCCACCGCCTGCGCGCCGACCGAGCCCGCCGCGCCGCCGGCGCGGTTGTCGATCACGAAACTGCCGGGCATCCGATCGCCAAGGCTCTGCGCCATCACGCGCGCAAGAAGGTCGTTGGTGCCGCCCGGTGGAAACGGCACCACGATCTGGACAGGCTTGGACGGGTAGGTTTCGGCGCGTGCGGCCGGTTCGAAGGCCGACCAGACGCTCAGCGCGCCTGCCTGGAGGAGGTGGCGCCGCCTCATGCCGGATGCACCGTGTCGGCGAGGTCGAGCCGCAGAACCCGCGCGGCGTTCTTCCAGGCAAGCTTCTCGCGCAGCGCGTCGGGCAGGTCGAGCGCATTGAAGAACCGGGTGCCGACCGCATTGGACTCGTACGGCCAGTCCACCGAGAACAGGATGTTGTCTTCGCCCATGATGTCGAGCGCGCACCGGAAGGCCGGTGCGGAGAAGGCGCCGCTCGTGGTGATCACGAGGTTCTCGCGGAAGCAGTCGCGCAGACTCTTCTTCAGGCCACGGCGGCTGACCACATAGGGCGTGTGATCCTCCATCCGTTCGAAGCCGAAGGGCAAGCCCTCGCCCATGTGTCCCAGGATGATCCGCAAGCGCGGGAACTCGTCGAAGACGCCCCCGAACAGCATCCGGAGGAAATGCATGCTCGCATCCATCGCGAAGCCCCAGGCCGGGCGTGCCAGGTCTTCGTAACCCTTGAAGTAGCTACCCATCAGCCCAGGGTGCGGCGCCCCGGGATGCACGTAGATGGGCACGTCGCGCGACTGCGCCATCTCCAGCAGCGGCCACAAGGCCTTGTCGTCGAGGAAGCGTCCGGACGTGTGCCCATTGATCATCGCCCCGACGAAACCCTGGTCGAGGCGGGTCTCGAACTCCGTGAGGGCCGCGTGTATCTCCGCCGTCGGCAAGGCGGCAAACGCGCGGAAGCGATCGGGATGCGCGGCGACGGCGGCAGCCATTCTGTCGTTCGCGTCTCTCGCCATCGAGATCGCCTGATCGCCGGCGAAAGCCTGGCATCCAGGGGTCGTCAGCGAGAGCACCTGCACGCTGATGCCGGTCGCGTCCATGCTCGCCAGGCGGCTGCAGCCGACATCGAGCAGTTCCTTCTCGATGTCGTGGCCCACGTGGGCGCTGCGAGCGGCGTACCAGGTCTGGCGCACCGCATCGAAGGACGCGTCCTTGTGCATGGGGGTCGTGATGTGCTCTTCGAGCGTGATGACTTTCATCTCTTTGTCTCCTGTTGGTGCGCGATTAGGCTGTTGTGCAGCCAAGCCGGTAAAGTTCAACTTTTTGAATGTTTCTTCAGAAAAATTGATGACGCGAATCAAGCTTCGACAGTTGTGCTGCTTTCTCGAGGTGTTTCAGCGCCGGAAGATCGCCCTGGCCGCCGAGCAGTTGCACATGACCCAGTCGGCGGTCAGCATGAGTCTCAAGCAGCTGGAGGAATCGGTCGGTGCGCCGCTGTTCGACCGGACCACCCGTTCCCTGGTGCCGACCCTGGCGGCCATCGAACTTGCGCCGGTCGCGGAACGCATGCTGCGGGACAGCCGCCACATGGAGAACATGTTCCGACACACACACGCTCGCGGCGGCAGGCTGTCGATCGCGACCACCCCCACCCTTGCCCAGACGTTGCTGCCCAGTCTCATTGCGGGCTTTGTGGTGGCACACAAGGAGATCCGCGTCGATGTCATCGACGTGACGCCGGAGCACTTCGCGGTAACGCTCGCTTCGGGGCAGGCGGACATCGGCTTCGGCTTCCTCGGTCACGACGACACCGAACTCAAGCAGCATCGCGTCTTCGAGGATCAGCTGTGCCTGGTCATGCCGTCGTCCATGCCCGGCATCGAGCGCGATCACGTGACCTGGCGGGGCCTGCAGCGCATCCCGCTGGCACTGACGCGCCCGGGCTACGGCATCCGGGAGATCATCGACAAGACGACGCTTGCCACCGGCATCTCACTACAAGTTTCCCATGAGGTCGGTCTGCTGACGACCGCGCTCGCATTGACCTCGCAGGGGCTCACCAACACGATCGCCCCGCGCCAGATTGCCCGCCTGCCGTTCTTCGCGGGCCTGTCGGTGTGCCGCATCCGGGCACCAGTGGTGAGGCGGGATGTGAGCGTCGTGTTTCAGGCGCATCGCACCCCGTCGCCGGCGGCGCAGAGATTTCTCGACTACGCAATGGAATTTGCGAGGACCTCACAGCAGGGAACGACGTGAATGTCCCGTCGCAGCACTGGTTTCGCAATGCGTTCGACGGCTGATCGCGAATTTTTCTGATGCGGACAGCGTCTGCCTGACCAGCGGACCGCTCCGCCGAAAGCGCGGCTGCTCAGCCCGCTTCGCACTCGTCGATGAAGTTCTCCAGCAGCTTCTTGAGCTGGCTGGTCTTGCGCGGCCCGAGCGCCTCCTCGATCACGCTATGGTGCGCATCGACGCTCTTCTGCAGCCGCGACACGGTCTCCAGCCCCAGATCGCTGATGTAGACCACCACCCGCCGGCTGTCGGCGGCATCGGCCGCGCGCAGCACCAAGCCACGGCTCACCAGCTTGTCGATGTTCTTCGTGAGCGCCGGATGATTCAGCAGCACGATTTCCGCCAGGTCGCCCATGGAGCGGCCCTGCTCGTCCGCAAGAACCTGCAGGATGCGCCAGTGCTCCTCCGTCACCTCTTCCGCCGCGATGGATTGCGCCAGCCCGATGCGCATGCGCCGGTTGGCGGACGCCAGCAGGTAGGCGAGGTACTGGGAGATGTCTTGCGGTGGGTCTTGCGGGGGCATGGGGCGGGGGCAACGATCTGCGTCGCACGGTTCTATGCTGCCAGTTTAGCAACGAACCTTTTCCTTGGAAAGGATTGGCGCGATTTTTGCGACACTCCCTTCCCAGTCTCCGTCTTGGTGCATTGCCCGGGAATTTCCGATGTTGTCGTCCCCTGGATCGATCACGCCGCGCGCGCCTGCCGCCTTGCCGGGCAGCGCGTTGCGCCGTCCGTTGTGTTCCGGCCGGCCCGAGCGACCGCCGATGGCACGGCAGGAACTGCAGATCGCCCTGTGCGTGCCGCTGGGCGGGACGGCCGGCATCTGGGGGCCGTCGGCAATGGCTTCGGCCAAGCTGGCGGTGGCCGAGCTCAACCGCGAAGCGGGCATCGGCGGGCGCTCGTGCCGTCTGCTGACCATCAATGCGGCGGACGATTCGCCCGATATCGAGGCCACGCTGATCGAGTTGGTGCAGGCCGGCGACATCGACGCCATCATCGGCATGCACACCAGCGCGGTGCGCCAACGCATCCAGCGCGCCGTCGGCGGGCAGATTCCCTTCATCTACACGCCGCTCTACGAAGGCGGGGAATCGATGCCCGGTGTGTTCGCCATCGGAGAGACGACCGCGCGCCAGCTGCAACCCGCGATCCACTGGCTCGGCCAGCGCAAGCGCCCACGGCGCTGGTTCGCCATCGGCAACGACTACGTCTGGCCGCATGTCTCGCACCGCATGGCGCGCGGCTACATCCAGGAAGCCGGGGCCGAACTCGTCGGCGAGATGTACGTGCCCTTCGGCACCACCGACTACGCCCAGGCGCTCGATGCGCTGCGCATGGGGCGGGCGGACGCGGTGCTGCTGTCGCTGGTCGGTCAGGACGCGGTCGAATTCAACCGCGCCTTCGGTGCGGCGGGCCTGTCGCGCGCGATGCTGCGCCTGTCCTGCGCGATCGGCGAGAACGAACTGCTCGGCATCGGCGGCGAAAACGCAGAAGAGCTGTACGTGGCCTGCGGCTACTTCGCCACCCTCGATACCGAGGCCAACCTGGCGTTCAAGGAGCGTTACCGCGCCCATTTCGGCGAGCGCGCGCCCACGCTCAACACCTTCGGCCAGTCGACCTACGAAGGCATGCATTTCCTGGCCGCCCTGCTCGATCGGGAACAGGGCCAGCGGGCCTACCACGAGCGTCTGGGCAGCGCGCCGCTGCGCTACCGCAGCGTTCGCAATGCAGCGTACGAGGGCGACGGCATCACGCGCACGCCCATCTATCTCGCACGTGCCGAAGGCAACGCGTTCCGTGTGATCACGCAGTTCTGAGTCGATCGGCCAGCTCATTTTGTTTTCCCAGGAAAACAAAATGCTTGACTTGGAAAATATCGACTCACAGAATCAAGCCATGACGCACTGCCCGACCGAAGGTCTTGCAGGCGCCCCTCAACACAGACAACGGAGTCCGTCATGGCCATCAAGCGTCCCACCCTCGACCAGTTGCAGGAGGTCGCGCTCGACCTCGGCATCCACCTCTCCGACTCCCAGGCAGGCACCTACAACGCCTTGCTGCAGGCGAACTTCGACGCCTACGACCTGATCGATGCCATGCCGGACTACCAGCCCGCGGTGACCTACGCGCGCACGCCCGGCTACCGGCCCGCCGGCGAAGAGAACAAATACGGTGCCTGGTACGCCAAGACCACGATCAAGGGCAAGCCCGAAGGCAAGCTGGCCGGCAAGACCGTGGTGCTCAAGGACAACGTCTGCCTCGCGGGCGTGCCGATGATGAACGGCGCGTCGACGCTCGAAGGCTATGTGCCGAACGTGGACGCCACGGTCGTCACGCGGCTGCTCGATGCAGGTGCGACGGTGGTCGGCAAGTCGGTCTGCGAATACTTCTGCTTCTCGGGCGGCTCGCACACCAGTGCCTCCGGGCCGGTGCACAACCCGCACCGCATGGGCTACTCGGCCGGCGGATCGTCCTCGGGCAGCGCGGCGCTGGTGGCGGCAGGCGAGGTCGACCTGGCCATCGGCGGCGACCAGGGCGGTTCGATCCGCATGCCGGCCTCCTTCTGCGGCATCTACGGCATGAAGGCCACGCACGGGCTGGTCCCCTACACCGGCGTGATGCCGATCGAACTGACCATCGACCACACCGGGCCGATGACCGGCAACGTCACCGACAACGCGTTGATGCTCGAGGTGCTGGCGGGCCCCGACGGACTCGACCCGCGCCAGCACGCGGGCCAGACCGCCAAGCCCTACAGCGAACTCATGAAGGAAGGCGTGCGCGGGCTGCGCATCGGCATCGTCAAGGAAGGCTTCGGCTGGCCGCAGTCGGATCCGGCGGTCGATGCCAAGGTCCGCAAGGCGGCCGAGGTGTTCACTAAGCTGGGGGCCGTCGTCAGCGAGATCTCCGTGCCGATGCACCGCGTCGGCCCCGCGATCTGGCTGCCGATTGCCGCCGAGGGTGCGACCCAGCAGATGATGAAGGACAACGGGCACGGGTTCAACTGGAAGGGCCTGTATGTCACCAGCATGGTCGACTTCCACGCCGGCTGGAAGCAGCGTGCCGACGAACTCTCCGAAACGCTGAAGCTCACGATGGTGCTGGGCGAGTACTTCATCAAGCACTACCGCGGCCACTACTACGCGAAGGCGCAGAACCTCGGGCGGCAGCTCACCGCCGCCTACGACAGCGTGTTCACCGACTACGACCTGCTGCTCATGCCGACGCTGCCGATCACCGCATCGCCGATCCCCGCGCCCGGCGCGTCGATCGAGGAAGTGGTCACGCGCGCCTTCGAGGTGTTGCCCAACACCTGCCCGTTCGATGTCACCGGCCATCCCTCCATGAGCATTCCCTGCGGGCTGATCGACGGTCTGCCGGTCGGAATGATGCTCACCGGCCGCAGCTACGACGAAGCCACGATCTACCGCGCCGCCTATGCCTTCGAGCAGGCCGGCGACTGGAAGGCGATCTGACCCGCTCCGCCGACCTGCACACCGCGTTCATTTCCCCGGTCTCTCCCACTTCAGCACAACACATCGGCGGCACGTCCGCCCAACGAGGAGTTAGCTTCATGGATCGTCGTTCCTTCATCCAGTCCTCCGCCGCCGTCCTGGCCGGCAGCACCGTCCCGCTGTTCCCGATGGCCGCGCATGCGGCCGACGAGATCGTGGTGGGCAGCATCATCGACATGTCGGGCGGGCTGGACATCTACGGCAAGCCGATGACGGACTGCATGACGCTCGCGGTCGAAGAGCAGAACGCGGCGGGCGGCCTGCTGGGCAAGAAGATCCGGCTGGCCAACTACGACCCGCAATCGAACATGCAGCTCTATGCACAGTTCGCGCAGCAGTCGGCGCTGAAGGACAAGTCGACGGTCGTGATGGGCGGCATCACCTCCGCCTCGCGCGAGGTGATCCGGCCGGTGCTCACGCGCAACAAGACGCTCTACTTCTACAACACGCAGTACGAAGGCGGCGTGTGCGACCGCAACACCTTCTGCACCGGCGTCACGCCCGGCCAGACGGTCGCCAAGCTGGTGCCCTACGCGATGAAGAAGTGGGGCAAGAAGGTCTACGTCGTGGCGGCCGACTACAACTACGGCCAGATCACCTCGCAGTGGGTGAAGAAGTTCGTGCAGGAGAACGGCGGCTCGATCGCCTCCATCGACTTCTTCCCGCTCGACGTCACCAACTTCGGCCCGACCATCTCGAAGATCGAGCAGGCCAAGCCCGACATGATCATCTCGGCGCTGGTCGGCGGCGCCCACATCTCGTTCTACCGCCAATGGGCGGCTGCGGGCCTGACGAAGAAGATCCCGCTGGCCTCGACCACCTTCGCGGGCGGCAACGAGCACATCGTGCTGTCGGCGGCAGAAACCGACGGCTTCCTGATCTCGTACAACTACTTCCAGAACCTCGACACGCCGCAGAACAAGGCCTTCAAGGAACGCTTCTACAAGCGCTTCGGTGCGGACTACCCGAACATCACCGAGCTGGCGATGGGCACCTACCAGGGCTTCAAGCTGTGGGCCGAGGGCGTGAAGAAGGCGGGCTCCATCGAGCGCGAGAAGATGATCACGGCGCTGGAGTCGGGCATCAGCATCGAGGGGCCGAGCGGGAAGGTGTCGCTGGACCCCGAGACCCACCACTGCGTGCTCAACGTGAGCATCGCCGAAGTGCGCAACAAGCAGCTCAACATCGTCGAGACCTTCCAGCAGCAGCCACCGGTCGACACCAGTGCCGTCTGCAACCTCAAGAAGAATCCGAAGGACAACCAGCAGTACGTCATCAAGGTCTGAGCGCAGGCGCCGACATGGATCTCGCACTCGTCGTTCTCGTCCAGGTGCTCTACGCGGTGGCGAGCCTGGTCATCGTCTCCGCCGGGCTCGCCGTCATCTTCGGGATGATGAAGGTCATCAACCTGGCGCATGGCGAGTTCATGATGCTCGGCGCCTACGCCGTCATCGGCGCGCTCAAGCTGGGCGTCAACCTCTGGATCGCGATATTCATCGTCGCGCCGATCGCGGTCGGCCTGGTGGGCGTGGTGCTCGAACGGCTGGTGATCCGGCGCCTGTACGGCCGCATGGTCGACACCATGCTCGCGACCTGGGGGCTGTCGCTGCTGCTCGTGGGCATCGTCACCTCGCTCGCGGGCAACACCACGGCCGGCGTTTCGGCACCACTCGGCAGCTTCTCCATCGGGGCCTACTCGCTCAGCGGCTACACGCTGGTGATCATCGCCGTCGCCGTGGCGCTGGCCCTGGCGATCCGCTTCGTGCTCACCCGCACGCAGCTCGGGCTGATCGCGCGCGGCACCATGCAGAAGCCGGACATGGCGAACGCGCTGGGCATCAGCCCGAGTCGGGTGTACT
>CALRYR010000016.1:0-18519 GCA_943372425.1 Variovorax sp. YR752
GACTTGCTGGCCTCGTCGAGCGACTGGAACTGGTTGTAGCCGCAGCCGGTGAGCAGGCTGAGCGACAGCGCCGCGAGGAGGGTCAGGAGCCAGCGTTTCATGGTGATTTTTCCCTTGGTCGTTCGATGCCGGGCGGCGCGTCGACGCGCCAGCCGGCGGGTGGGCGGCAAGCATAGCCCAGCGGACATGCGGCACAGGCAAAATCCCATCTCCTCCTACATCCCCACCCATGTCCACCAAGACCAAGCTCCGCGCCGCAGCCGTCGGCGGCACCGCCGACGATGTCGAGACCGCGTTCTACGAGGCGCTGCAACGCGGCGACATCGACGCCCTCATGGCCTGCTGGGCCGACGACGACGAAGTGTTCTGCGTGCATCCCGGCGGCCCGCGTCTGGTGGGCGCCGTCGCGATCCGCGCCGCCTTCGAGCAGATGTTCGCCAACGGCGCGATCCACGCCCGGCCGGCCCGGGTGCGCAAGGTCGAGTCGCTGGCCAGCGCCGTCCACAACGTGCTCGAACGCATCGAGGTGCTGACCGCCGAGGGGCCGCACCACGCCTTCGTGCTGGCGACCAACGTCTATCACAAGACCGCCCAGGGCTGGCACCTGGTGGCGCACCACGCCAGCCCCGGCAGCGCGCACGCGCCCGACGACGACAACGACGCCCGTCAGACGCTCCACTGAACGCCGCCCCCGCACCGATGCGCTACGTCGCCCCGCGCTGGCTCCCCGGCGGCAACCTGCAGACGATCTGGCCGGCGCTGTATGCGCGCCGCGCCGAAGGGCCACCGCCCGCCTACCGGCGCGAGCGCTGGCCCACACCCGACAGCGACTTCGTCGACGTCGATTTCGTCGATGCCGCCACGCCGTCCGCCCCGCTGCTGGTGCTCTTCCACGGCCTCGAAGGCTCCTCGCGCAGCCACTACGCGGAAGCCTTCGCCGCCTTCGCCGCCGCGCGCCGCTGGGGCTTCGCGGTGCCGCACTTCCGCGGTTGCAGCGGCGAGATCAACCTCGCCCCGCGCGCCTACCACTCGGGCGACTTCGAGGAGATCGACTGGATCCTTGCGCGCTTCGCCGCGCAGCACGCCGGCCCGATGCTGGCGGCGGGCGTCTCGCTAGGCGGCAACGCGTTGCTGCGCTGGGCCGAAGAGGCCGGTGCCCAGGCGGCGCGCCGGGTGCGCGCGGTGGCGTCGATCTCGGCCCCGCTCGACCTTGCGGCCGGCGGTGCGGCCATCGGGCGTGGCTTCAACCGGCTGGTCTACACCCGGATGTTCCTGGCGACCATGAAGCCCAAGGCGCTGGCCAAGCTGGCCCAGCACCCCGGCCTGTTCGACCGCGATGCCTTGCTGGCCGCCCGCGACCTGTACGCCTTCGACAACGTGTTCACCGCGCCGCTGCACGGCTTCCGGGATGTCGACGACTACTGGTCGCGCGGATCGTCCAAACCGCACCTCGCCGACATCCGCGTGCCGGCGCTGGTAGTCAACGCGCTGAACGACCCCTTCGTGCCCGGCGCCAGCCTGCCGCGGCAGGCCGAGGTCGGAACGCACGTCACGCTATGGCAGCCAGCGCACGGCGGACACGTCGGCTTTCCGCTCGGGCTGCCGCCTGGCCATGTGCGCGGGCTGCCTGCGCACGTGGGCGATTGGCTGACGCGCCACGTCTAAGCCGACGCGCAAAATCATCCGATGGACGACATCGTCAAACAAGCGCTGGCCAAGTGGCCGAACGTGCCCCACTGCCATGGCTGGCTCGGCCTCGACGCACGCGGCAACTGGTACATGCGTGACGACCGCACGCAGGCGGGCGGGGCCTTCCCCGCATCGAAAGGCTCGCTGCTGCGGCACGACAAGCTGATCGACTTCATCCAGCGCAACTACGAGCACGACGAGGCCGGGCAGTGGTTCTTCCAGAACGGCCCGCAGCGCGTGTATGTCGAGCTCGAGACGGCGCCCTGGGTGTGGCGCGTGGCGGATGATTTCTCGGTGTCGTCGCACGCCGGCACGCCGACGACCATCGACGCCTGCCTGCTGGACGAGGCCGGCCGTGTCTACCTCGCCACGCCGCTGGGTCTGGGCCTGGTGCACACGCAGGACGTGGGCCTGGCCGCCGATGCCATCGAGCAGGGTCGCTGGCCGGCGCCGGAAGAGGTGCAGGCCGCCGACCTGCCGCGGCGCTTCGGCCATGTGCTGAGCCCGGCGGCGCACCAGGCAGGCTGATCCGGCGGCACCATGAGAAAAGCCGGCATGCAGCCGGCTTTCGGATGGCGCCGCGGCGCGGATTACTTGCTGGCGGCCGGTGCGGGCGCGGAGGCTGCCGGCGCTGCCTCTGACGCCGATGCGGCTGCCGGGGCGGCACCATCGGCAGGCGCCGCTGCCGCAGGGCGATCGGGCACATCGAACTTGGCGCCACCGGCGTTGGCCAGGTAGACCACCGCACGGCCGATCTCCAGGTCCTCGAAGTCGCCGCCGCCTTGCGGTGGCATCGCGCCCTTGCCCTTGAGGGCATGTTCGAGCAGCGTGGCGTAGCCCTGGCCGATGCGCGGGCCCCAGGCGGCTGCGTCGTTGAGGTGCGGGGCGCCCGGGATGCCCGGGGCGCCGTGGCAGGCGATGCACTGGGCCTTGAAGACCGCTTCGCCAGTGGCCAGCGGACGGTTGGCGTCGCGGATCTCGATCGCGCCCACCTTCTTCAGGCGGTCGGCCAGTTCACGGTCTCGCGCGTCCTGTGAGACGCCGTAGAGCGACATGCTGTCGCCCTCGGCCGTGCCCGAAGGCCGGGTGCCCGACACCACGAAGGCGACGAGGCCCACGATGATGGCGATGGGCGCAATGAACGAAAAGAAAACCGCCAGCAGGAGCTGCTTCGGGTTCTTGATCGGACCGGTGTGGGCTTCTTCTGTGGCCTGGTAATGCGGGTCTGCGCTCATGGCGTCCTCAATATCGGGGGCTTCGCGGGGGGCTTCGAACCAACCGGCGATTATAGGGAGCAGCCCCGGCACGCAGGCCGGGGCTTTCGACGATGCAGTCCCGCCGGCGTCAGCGGTCGGTCCAGCCCCCGCCCAGCGCCTTGTAGAACAGCACCTGGTTCTGCAGCTGTAGCAGGCGCGCCTGCACCGCCGACTGCTGCGCTGCGAACAGCGAGCGCTGCGAATCAAGCAGGTCGAGCGAACTGGCGATGCCGTTGCGATAGCGCAGGTCCGACAGCTTGAAGCGCACGCCTTCTGCGTCGGCCTGCGCACGCAGCGCGCGCACCTGCTCGCCCAGCGTGGCACGGCCGGCCAGCGCATCGGCGACTTCGCGGAACGCTGTCTGGATCGACTTCTCGTACTGCGCCACGGCGATCTGCTGCCCGGCGCGTGCCGAGTCGAGCGTCGCCTGGTTCGCGCCCGCATTGAAGATCGGCAGCGTGATCGACGGCGCGAAGGACCAGGCCTTGGTGCCCTTGTCGAACAGGTTGGAGAACTCGCTGCTGGCCGTGCCGATGCTGGTGGTCAGCGACACCCGCGGGAAGAAGTTGGCGCGGGCCGCACCGATGCTGGCGTTCGCCGCGATCAGCTGCTGTTCCGCCGCACGGATGTCCGGGCGCTCGGTGAGCAGGTCCGATGGCAGGCCGGCCGGCAGGTCGCGCATCGGTGCCGCGGCGTCGAGGCGCAAGGCACCGCCCGACAGCGCTTCGGGCGGCACCGGTGCACCGAGCAGCAGGGCCAGGGCGTTCTCGTCCTGCGCGCGCTGCCGCTGCTGCTGCGCGTAGGTGGCGCGTGCGGTCTCGGCCTGCGAGTTGGCGAGCTGGTAGTCGATCTCGGACACCACGCCGTTGTCGAAGCGCAGCTTGGTCAGCCGCACCGACTCCTCGCGCGTGTCGAGCGTCTGGCGCGTGAGCGCGAGCAGCTCGTCGTCGGCGATCAGCGTGAGCCAGCCGTTGGCGACCGAGGCGATCAGGCTGATCTGCGTCGCCTTGCGCGACTCCTCGGTCGACAGGTATTGCGCCAGGGCCTGTTCCTTCAGGCTGCCGATGCGGCCGAAGAAGTCGAGCTCCCAGGCCGTGATGCCCAGGTCGACCGAGTAGTTCGACGCCACGCTGCCGCCCAGGCCGAAGGCCTGGTACGGGTTGGGGCTGGAGCGCGAACCGCTGGCCGACACGCCGACCGACGGGAACAGCGCCGAGCGCTGGACCTGGAACTGCGCGCGCGCCTGCTCGATGTTGAGCACCGACACCCGCAGGTCGCGGTTGTTGGCGAGCGCCGTGTTAATCAGGCCCTGCAGGCGCGGGTCGGTGAAGTAGTCCTGCCAGGGCACCGTGGCCGCGGCCGGGCCAGTCGGCTGCGCCGGGTCGTTCGGGAACGTGGTCGGCACCGGCGGTGCGGGCCGCTCGTAGGTCGGGATGAGCGAGCAGCCGGCCAGCAGCGCGGCCGCGGCCACCGCCGTCAGCGCGCTCATGGCGCGCGAAGCGCCGCGAAAGTTGGATCGCTTAGTCATGGGTGGGCTCGATTCCTGCAGCCGCGGCGTGGCGCCGGTCGGCTTCCTGCTGGCGCTGGCTGCCCTTGAACAAGGTGCGCACGACGACGAAGAAGATGGGGACGAAGAACACGGCGAGGACGGTGCCGGTCACCATGCCGCCCAGCACGCCGGTGCCGATGGCACGCTGGCTGGCGGAACCGGCACCGGAGGCGATCACCAGCGGAACCACGCCCAGGCCGAAGGCCAGCGAGGTCATCACGATCGGGCGGAAGCGCAGGTGGGCGGCTTCGAGCGCGGCCTGCACCACGCCCTTGCCCTGGGCCTGCAGGTCCTTGGCGAACTCGATGATCAGGATGGCGTTCTTCGCCGACAGGCCGATGATGGTGATCAGGCCCACCTGGAAGTACACGTCGTTCGAGTACGAACGCAGCATCGTCGCCAGCAGCACCCCGAGCACGCCGCATGGCACGACCAGGATCACCGACAGCGGGATCGACCAGCTCTCGTACAGCGCAGCCAGGCACAGGAACACCGCCAGGATCGCGAAGCCGTAGAGGATCATGGCCTGCGAACCCGCGAGCTTTTCCTCGCGCGACTGGCCGGTCCATTCGAAGCCGAAGCCGGCTGGCAGCTGCGCCGCGAGCTTCTCCATCTCGGCCATCGCGTCGCCGGAGCTCAGACCCGGCGCCGCCGAGCCGGTGATGCGCACCGCCGGGTAGCCGTTGTAGCGCACCGTCTGCTGCGCGCCCGTGACCCATCGCGTCGACGCGAAGGTCGACAGCGGCACCGGCTGGCCCTTCGTGTTGCTCGCGTTGAGCTTGAGCAGGTCATCGGGCTGCATCCGCGCCGGCGCATCGGCCTGCACCACCACGCGCTGCAGGCGGCCCTGGTTCGGGAAGTCGTTGATGTAGCGCGAGCCCAGCGCCGTCGACAGCGTCGTGTTGATGGCGTCGAAGGTCACGCCCAGTGCGTTCGCCTTGTCGCGGTCGATGTCGATCTGCAATTGCGGCGCGTCTTCCAGGCCGTCGGGCCGGACCTGCGTGAGCAGCTTGCTCTTGCTTGCCATGCCCAGCAGCTGGTTGCGTGCGTTGATGAGCGCATCGTGCCCGGCACCGCTGCGGTCCTGCAGCCGGAAGGTGAAGCCGCTGGCGTTGCCCAGTTCAGGGATGGGCGGCGGGCTCAGCGGATAGATGAACGCATCGCGGATGCCGGACAGCGCACCGAAGGCGCGGCCCGCCAGACCGTCGGCCGACGCACCGGCGCCCTTGCGCTCTTCCCAGTCCTTGAGCGTGACGAAGGCCAGGCCGGCGTTCTGGCCCTGTCCGGAGAAGCTGAAGCCCAGCACGCCCACCATGCTCTGCACCTCGGGCTGCTTGAGCATGAAGCCTTCGACCTGCTGCATCACCGACAGCGTGCGTTCCTGCGTCGCGCCCGGCGGCAGTTGGACGTTGACGATGATGTTGCCCTGGTCTTCCTGCGGTAGGAAGGACGTCGGCAGGCCGCGGAACAGCACCACCACCGCGCCGATGATCGCCACGTAGATGATCAGGTAGCGCGCCGCGCGCTTGAGCAGCCGGGCGACCACGCCCTCGTAGCCCTTGGCCGTGCGCGAGAAGCCGCGGTTGAACCAGCCGAAGAAGCCCTTCTTCTCGTGATGGCTGCCTTGCGCCACCGGCTTGAGCAGCGTGGCACAGAGCGCCGGCGTGAGCGACAGCGCCATGAAGGCCGAGAAGGCGATCGACGACACCATCACCGCCGAGAACTGGCGGTAGATGTTGCCGGTCGAGCCGGCGAAGAAAGCCAGCGGCACGAACACCGAGATCAACACCACGGTCACGCCGATGATGGCGCCCGAGATCTGCTGCATCGCCTTGCGCGTGGCCTCGAGCGGGCCCAGGCCCTCCTCGGTCATGATGCGCTCGACGTTCTCGACCACCACGATGGCGTCGTCCACCACGATGCCGATCACCAGCACCATGCCGAACATGGTGAGCACGTTGATCGAGAAGCCCAGGGCGGAGAGAACCGCGAAGGTGCCCAGCAGCGCGATCGGCACCACGATGGTCGGGATGACCGTGTAGCGCCAGTTCTGCAGGAACAGGAACATCACGACGAACACCAGCGCGACGGCCTCGAACAGCGTCTTGACCACTTCGGTGATGGAGATGCTCACGAAGCGCGAGCTGTCGTAGGGGATGCTCCACTTCACGCCTTTGGGGAAGTACTTGGACAGTTCTTCCATCTTGGCGCGGATCGCCTTGGCGGACTGCAGCGCGTTGCCGCTGGGTGCGAGCTGGACGCCGATGCCGACGGCCGGCTGGCCGTTCAGGCGCGCCGAGGTCGAATAGGCCTGGCCGCCGAGCTCGATGCGCGCGACGTCCTTCAGGCGCACCGCCGAGCCGTCGGTGTTGGCCCGCAGCACGATGTTGCCGAACTGCTCGACCGTGCTGAGCTGGCCCCGCACGACCACGGTGGCGGCGATCGCCTGGCCCGTGATGTTGGGCAGGTCGCCGATGGTGCCGGACGACACCTGCGCGTTCTGCGCCGTGATGGCCGAATTGACGTCGGCGCTCGACAGGCTGAAGCCCTGCAGCTTGGCCGGATCGATCCACACGCGCATCGCGCGCTCGGTGCCGAAGAGCTGTGCCTGGCCGATGCCGGCGACGCGCTGCAGTTCGGGCAGCACGTTGCGCGACGCATAGTCGCCCAGCGCGATCGGGTCGATGGACGGATCGTCCGACGACAGGATGGTGAACAGCAGGAAGTTGTTGCGCGACTTGTCGACGCGCACGCCCTGCTGCGTCACGGTGGACGGCAGGCGGGGGGTCGCGCGCGACAGCCGGTTCTGCACGTCGACCTGTGCGAGGTCGGCATTGGTGCCGGTCTCGAAGGTCACGGTGATCGTGCCGGTGCCGTCGGCCTGGGCGACCGACTCCATGTAGATGAGGCCGGGCGAGCCGTTCATCTCGCGCTCGATCACGGACAGCACGCTGTCCTCGAGCGTCTGCGCCGACGCGCCGGGGTAGGTGACGTTGATGACGATGGCCGGTGGTGCCACCGGCGGATACTGCGAGATCGGCAGCTGCGTGATCGACACAGCGCCCATCACGATGACGAACAGCGCGATCACCCACGCGAAGATGGGACGATCGATGAAGAACTTGGCCATGCGGGCGGGCTCCTTACTGCTTGGCTGCCGACGCCGGCGCGGCCGGTGCCGAGGCTGCGGCGGCAGCCGGTGCGGCGGCGTTCGGCGCCGTCCACGGCACCGCCTTCACGGCCGTGCCGGGCGGCATCATCTGCAGCTTCTGGAAGCCGTCGACCATCACCTGTTCGCCGGCCTTGAGGCCATCCATCACGACCCACTGGTTGTTCTTGGCCGCGCCGACCTTCACGGTGCGCTTGCTCAGCTTGCCGTCGGCGCCGACCACGGTGACGGTGTCGCCCTGCTGCGTACGCGTCACGGCCTGCTGCGGCAGCGTGATGCCGTTGCTCACCTGGGCCTGCTCGATGCGCACCCGCACATACAGGCCGGGCAGCAGCTCGCCCTTCGGGTTGGGCAGCTCGGCGCGCAGCGTGATCTGGCCGGTCGTCGAGTCGACCGTCAGGTCGGAGAACAGCAGCTTGCCGGGCAGCGCGTATTCGCCGCCGCCTTCGAGCACCACGCGCACGCTGGCAGCGTCGGGGCCGTCGGCGCGCTTGAACTGGCCCGCGGCCATGGCGCTGCGCAGCTTCATCACGTCGTTGGCCGACTGGGTGAAGTTCACGTAGAGCGGATTGATCTGCTGGATCACGGCGAGCGCGGTGGCGTCGCCCTGCCCCACCAAGGCGCCTTCGGTGACCAGCGCCCGGCCGATGCGGCCCGAGATCGGCGCGGTGACCGAGGCGTAGCCGAGGTTGATGTTGGCGGTGGTGACCGACGCACGGGCCACGCCCACGTCGGCTTCGGCACTCTTCTGCGACGCCACGGCGTTCGCGTATTCCTGCTTGCTCACCGCGTTGGCCTCGACCAGCGGCTTGTAGCGGTCGGCCAGCGCCTTGGCCTGCACGGCGTTGGCTTCGGCGCGCGCCAGGCTGGCCTGCGCGCTGCGGGCCGAGGCGGCGTACGGCGCCGAATCGATGCGGAACAGCGGCTGGCCGGCCTTCACGTCGCTGCCTTCACGGAACAGGCGCTCCTGCAGGATGCCGGCCGCACGGGCACGGACCTCGGCGACGCGCGAGGCTTCGAGCCGGCCCGGCAGCTCGGTGACCAGGCCGACATCGGTCGGCGTGGCGACCACAACGCCCACTTCGGGCGGCGGCGGCGCCGCGCCACCGGGCGCACCACCCGCCGCCGCGGGTTCCTTGCCCTTGCCGCACGCCGTCAGTGCCAGCACGGCCATCACGACCGAGCCGGCGGCCATCAGGCGCCACGAAGACAACGAACGACGTGAAGAGACATGCGATTGCGGCATGTGATTCCTTTGGATTCAAAAAAGGGGGGCAGCGCCCGAAGGCTTGATCGCCGTCAAGGCCACGCGGCCGGATGGGGTCATCGGAAGCCGGCTAGTTTACATACATTCATGCATGTATAGTCCCTCCGCTCGTCGTCGTAGTTCTCAGGAGACACATTGGCCCGCCACACGAAGGAAGAGGCTCTCGCCACACGCCACCGGCTGCTCGACGCCGCCGAGGTGCTGTTTCAGGCGCAGGGCGTTTCGCAGACCTCGCTGCAGCAGATCGCGCAGCAGGCGGGCGCGACGCGGGGCGCCATCTACTGGCACTTCAAGGACAAGGCCGACCTCTTCAACGCGATGATGGAACGCGTCACGCTGCCCCTCGAGGCCGCAGCACAGGCCTCTGGCCAGGGCGAGGCCGACCCGCTGCGCGAGATCGAGCACATCCTGTTGGCAGCACTCAAGCTCATGACGGCCGACCCGCAGGTGCGCCGCGTCTTCGAGGTGGCAACGCACAAGGTCGAGTACACCGAGGAGATGCGCTCGGTCCGGCAGCGCCACCTCGGCTCGCGCAACGCCTGCGTCGCCGACTTCGAGCGTGCCCTGCGCCTGGCCGCGCGCCGCCAGGGCGTGCGCCTCGCTGTGCCGGCGGCCGTGGCCGCGCAGGGCCTGCATGCACTGATCAGCGGGTTGATCCAGAACTGGCTGCTCGACCCCGGCGCCTTCGAGCTCGTTCAGACCGGCCGACGCACCTTCGGCGTGTACGTGGCAGGCCTTGGCCTTGGCCTCGGCCGGCAGGCCTCGACCGAAGACGTTCGGGCCGCGTCCTGCACACTGGCTGCCTGATGGGCGATAATCGGCGGCTCGCGGTACACGCCGCGAAGCTCTCTCGCTGTATTTCAACGGATAGAATTCGGCCCTCCGAAGGCTGAGATCCAGGTTCGATTCCTGGCGGCGGGACCAGACAATCGGCTTCACAACGTTCCAGAAGCCCCCAAGAACCCGCACGCTGCCAGGCGTCGCGGGTTTTTTGTTGTCCTGTGCGTCGACAGACGCTCAGTGTTTCCCGAGGTAGGCCTCGCGCACCGCAGGGTCGTCGAGCATGGCGCGGGCACTTCCTGACGACGTGATCTCGCCGTTCTTGAGCACATAGGCCCGGTCGGCCACCTTGAGCGCCTGGTTGGCCATCTGCTCGACCAGCAGGATGGTCACGCCGCTTTCCTTCAGCGCCCGGATCACGCCGAAGATTTCCTTGACGATCAGCGGCGCCAGCCCGAGCGAAGGCTCGTCCAGCAGCAGCAGGCTGGGCCGGGCCATCAACGCCCGCGCGATCGCCAGCATCTGCTGCTCGCCACCACTGAGGGTTCCGGCCATCTGGTGCTGGCGCTCGCGCAGGCGCGGAAAGGTCGTGAACTGCTTTTCGATGTCCTGGCCGATGCCCGCATCCGAGGACGGACGCAGGTAGGCGCCCAGCAGCAGGTTGTCCCGGACGCTCTGGTCGACGAACACCTGCCGGCCTTCGGGGGATTGCGAGATGCCTTTGGCCACCCGGTCATGGGCCGCGCTGCGTGTGATGTCCTGCCCCTTGAATTCGATGCTGCCGGCCCGGGCCGGCTCCAGTCCGGAGATCGCCTTCATCAGCGTGCTCTTGCCCGCGCCGTTGCCCCCGATGATGGTGACGACCTCGCCGGCCTTCACGTCCAGGCTCACGCCCCGCAGGGCTTCGATGGCACCGTAGTTCACGGCCAGGTTCTTGATGTTCAGCATGCTCGACTCGTGTTCAGACCGGTTGGGCTCGCAAGCCCGGCGCTGCAGTGGTGGGCCCGGCGTCCTCCTCGTCGTCCACGCCCAGGTAGGCGGCAATGACGCGCGGATTGGCCTGCACCTCGGCCGGCGCGCCGTCCGCGATGCGGGCGCCGTAGTCCAGCACCAGCACATGGTCGGAGACCGCCATGACGAGGTCCATGTGGTGCTCGATCAGCAGCACCGTCATCCCCTTGTCGCGAATGCGCCCGATCAACGCGGTCAGGTCCTGCGTCTCCTGCGGATTCAGACCCGCGGCGGGCTCGTCCAGCAGCAGCAGGCGCGGATGGGTGGCGAGTGCCCGGGCCAGTTCGAGGCGGCGCTGCAGGCCGTAGGGCAGGCTGCCAGCTTCGTCACCGGCGCGCGCCAGCAGGCCGACGAAGTCGAGCAGGCGAACCGCTTCGCTGCGCGCCTCGGCCTCTTCCCGCCGCGCGGCAGGCAGGCCCAGCAAACTGGCCCAGAAGCCGACCCGCAGATGGGGATGGAGGCCGGCCAGCACGTTGTCCAGCACGCTCATGTGCGGGAAGAGCTTGAGGTTCTGGAAGGTGCGCCCGATGCCCAGCGCACAGACCGCGCTGGCGCGGCTTTGCGTGATGTCGGCGCCGCAGAACTCGATGCGGCCCTTGTCCGCCGGGATCACCCCCGAGAGGATGTTCAGCAGCGTCGTCTTGCCCGCGCCGTTGGGGCCGATCAGCGCATGCACATGGCCGGGCCGCAACTCGAAGCTCACGTCGTTGGTCGGCACCACGCCACCGTAGGCCTTGTACAGGCCTGTGGCCCGCAGCATCACGCCGGCCGCATCGCGCACCGAGACGAACTTCGGTTGCCACTCGCCCTGCAGCGCTGGCAGCGGCGCGGCCGCCGACAGCCGCGGCCAGAGCCTGCGCGCGCCCTTGGAAAGCGTCCCTGCCAGGCCCTGCGGCATGGCATAGAGCGCAAACAGCAGCAGCGCGCCGTAGGTGAAATGTTGCAGGTGCGGCCAGCGTGCCAGGAAGGCATCGAGCAGCGTCAGCACGATCGCGCCCAGCACCGGGCCGTACCACGACGGCCCGCCGAAGAGCACGATCAGCAGCAGGAAGATCGACAGGTTGAACGTGATGAAGTCGGAGTTGATGTACTGGTTCTGCTGCGCCAGCAACGCGCCGGCCAGCCCGCAGGTCACGGCGCTGATGACGAACGCCAGCACCTTCATGCGGTAGACGTTGATGCCGACGCTTTCGGCGGCCACCTCGGCGGCCTGCACCGCCTGGAAGGCCCGGCCGTACTTGCCCTTGAGCAGCGTGCGCAACAGCAGGTGCGCGGCAAAGGCAAAGGCCAGCACCAGCCAGGCCCAGTCGCGGGTTCCGAGCATGTGGCCGCCGAAGCTCGGCGGCACTACGCCGTAGATGCCCTGCTGGCCGCCGAAGACGTCCTGCCACTCGGTGACGATCTTCTCGACCACGATGCCGAAGCCGATGGTCACCATCGCCAGCGACGGGCCTTTGACGCGCAGCGACGGGAGCGCGATCAACACGCCGAAGAGGCCCGCCACCACGCCGGAAGCGGCCAGGGCCAGCCACGGGTTCCAGCCGCCCTTGGTGGTGAGCAGCGCCACGGTGTAGGCGCCTGCTGCAAAGAGCCCTGCATGGCCGAGCGACTTCTGCCCGCTCCAGCCGACCAGCACGTTGAGGCCGCAGGCGGCCAGGTAATACAGGCCCGCCGTGAAGATGATCTTCAGGTAGAACTCGTTGCTCAGCCAGGCAGGCACCGTCACGGCCAGCACGGCGGCAGCCAGGAGGCCCAGGGTGTGGGGTTGGACCTTCATACTTTCTCGAACGGTTTCTGCCCGAACAGGCCTTCGGGCTTGATGACCAGCACCAGGATGATCAGCGCGAAGATCGTGATCTCGCGCATCTCGGCGCGCCACAGGCCCACCAGCGCCTCGACGCAGCCGAGCAGGAAGCCGCCCGCGATGCAGCCGCGCGGGCTCGTCAGGCCGCCGACGATGGCCGCCGAGAACGCCTTCAGCGCGATGGCCAGACCCATGAAGACCGACGCGGTCGTGATCGGCGCGATCAGCAATCCGGCCAGGCCGGCGAGCCCTGACGAGACGACGAAGGCCAGCACCACGATGGCGGCCACGTTGATGCCCATGAGCGCCGCGGCCTGGCGGTTGGCCGCGACGGCGCGCACGGCCTTGCCGATGCGGGTGCGGCGCAGCACGTGGTCCAGCGCCAGCATGACGACCGCCGTCACCACCAGCACCAGGATCTCCTGCGGCCGGATGCCGGCCCCGCCGATGCGAATCACCGACTCGCCCAGCGGCGAGGGCATGCTCATCGACCCCGGCCCCCAGATCGCCAGGGCGGTGTTCTGCAGGATGATGCCGAAGCCGATGGTGCTCATGACCCACGACATGCCGGCGGAACCGAAGAAGGGCCGCACGGCCGTGAAGTAGAGGATGACGCCGAGCAAGCCCAGCACCGCCAGCGACACCAGCAGCGCCACGCCGTAGCTGAAGAAGCTCACGTCGGCGCTGCTCAGCACGCCGCTCTGGCTCTTGCCGGAGATGAGCAGCAGCGTGCCCACTGCCACCAGCGAGCCGGCGACGAGGAACTCGCCCTGCCCGAAATTCAGCGTCTTGGTCGTGGTGTGCGTGATGCTGAAGCCCAGCGCGACGAGGGCATAGATGCCCCCGAGCGCCAGGCCGCTGAGCAGCGCCTGCAGCAGATTGATCATCCGTGGTGTCTCCATGACGGACCCCGCTGCGCCAGCGGGGTCGCGGTTGCTTTACTTCTTCAGATCGGCCGGCGTCATGGCCTTGGTGATGGCATCGGAATACGACACCACCTTGCCGTCTTTCCAGCGTGCGAGGTTGAAGTCGGACACCGACAGCGCGTCGTGTTCGGCCTTGCTGAACGGCTTCTTGTAGAGCTTGATGATGCCTTGCGTGTCGGGCACACCGTCATCCAGCGTCGCAGCGACCTTGGCACCATCGGTCGTGCCGGCCTGCTTGATGGCCGCGGCCAGCAGCATCATCGAGTCGTAGGCCTGTGCAGCCGCCACGAAGGTCGGCATCTGCGGATAGCGCTCGCGCACGCGCGCAGCCAGGGCCACCGCCCGCGGGTTGCTGTCCTCGGCCGTCGAGGTCGCGAAGATGATGTGCTCGGAGAGCTTGTTGCCGGCGATGTTGAGCAGCGGCGTGCTCATGTTGCCCCAGGTGCCCAGCGTGATCGGGAAGTAGTTGATCTTCTCCATGCTGCGCAGCAGCTGTGCGTTCGCATCGGCCAGGCCATAGACGACGACGGTGTCGGCACCGGCGTCGCGGATCTTCGCGAGCTGCGAGGTCATGTCGGTGTCCTTGGGGCCGAACTTCTCGACGGCGACCGGCTTCTGGCCGTGCATCGCAAGGACTTCGGTCAGGTCCTTCACGCCCTGCTGCCCGAAGCCGGTGGAGTCGGCGATGAAGGCGATCTTCTGGTTCTTGGTGGCCTTGACCGCGTAGGCGAGCAGCAGCGCGACCTGCTCGCGGTCGACCATCGAAATGCGGTAGATGAAGTTCTGCGGCTCACCCGCATAGCGGCGCGTGATGTCTGTCGCGGTGGCCACCGGCACGATCACCGGGATCTTCTTCTGCTGCGGCAAGTGCAGCCAAGCCAGCGCATTGCCGGAATTCGCCGGACCGACGACCGCCACGACCTTCTCGCTGTCGAGCAGTTCGGTCATGTTCTGGATCGACTTCGGCGGTGCGCCGGTGTCGTCGCGGATCACGCCGACCAGCTTGCGGCCGAGCACGCCGCCGGCCTTGTTGATGTCCTCGATCGCCAGGTCGAAGCCGTGGCGCGCGGCAATGCCGAGTTCGGCGACGGCGGTGCCGGACTGGTCGGCGTTGAAGCCGACCTTGATGTCCTGTGCATGCGCTGGCGCGGCCAGCATCCAGCCCGACGTGATGGCGGCTGCCATCCACGACAGGGCGCGGGAATGAATCCACTGTTTGAACATGATGTCTGTCTCCTTGTTTGAATGACTGATGCAACGGAACGGGAACGGAAATCTCGAAGCGCCCAACGGCCGGACGGCTGCTAGCCCCGGATCTCCTTGAGCAGCTGGAGCGCGCGGTCGGTGCGCACATCCTTCTCTTCGGCCATGCGGCTGGCGATGCGATCGATCTCGTCACCGGTGGCACCGGCCACCAGGGCGATGTTGCGGGCATGCAGGGCCATGTGCCCGCGCTGAATGCCTTCGGTGGCCAGCGCGCGCAAGGCGCCCATGTTCTGCGCCAGCCCCACGGCCACGGCGACCTCGCCGAGCTCCTGGGCCGAGGCGACCTTCATGATCTTGAGCGACAGCTGTGCCAGTGGATGGGTCTTGGTGGCGCCGCCGACCAGGCCCACCGGCATCGGCATTTCGATGGTGCCGACAAGTGCGCCGTCACGGTCCTTTTCCCAGGTGGTGAGCGAGGTGTAGCTGCCGCTGCGGCAGGCCCAGGCGTGCGCACCGGCTTCCACGGCGCGCCAGTCGTTGCCAGTGGCGACGATGACCGGATCGATGCCGTTCATGATGCCCTTGTTGTGCGTCGCGGCGCGGTAAGGATCGATCGCCGCGAAGGTGTAGGCGTCGAGGATGCCGTCGATGACGTCGGCACCGCTGCGTTCTTTGGTTGTCATCGCCTCGGGCGTGACACGCAGCCGTGCCCGCGCCAGCCGCAGGTCGGCCAGGTTGGACAGGATGCGCAGGCGCACCGTCCCGCCGGTGATCTGTTCGACCAGCGGGGACACCGCTTCGGCCATCGTATTCACCGTGTTGGCGCCCATGGCGTCGCGCACGTCGACGATCAGGTGCATCACGACCATCGGGCCACGGGCGGTGTCGGGAAAGACATGCACCTCGATGTCGCGGCAGCCGCCACCCAGGCCGATCAGCACCTTGTCGCGGCTGTTGGCCACTTCCAGAATCTCGCGGCGCTTGCGCAGCAGCGCCTGGCGCGCACCATAGGGGTCGGACATGCCGAGCACCTGTACCTGCGCACGCATCAGCGGCTCGGTGCTCGAGGTTTCGAAACCACCGCACTCGCGGACCAGCTTGGCCATGAAGGATGCAGCCGCGACCACCGAGGGCTCCTCCACCACCATCGGCACCAGCACGTCCTTGCCGTTGATCTGGAAATTGCCGGCCACGCCCAGTGGCAGCTCGAAGGTGCCGATGACGTTCTCGATCATGCCGTTGGCGCGGTCCAGGCTGAGCGCGCCCGGGTTGGCCAGCAAGGCGGCCTCGGCGTCGGAGAGGCCGGCGGCCTGGACGACATGGGCCAGTCGCTCGGCAGGGCTGAGCGCCCGGAAGTTGGGGAGACGGGAATCTACGGTCATGGATTTTTTCCTGGAGTCGCGGCAGAGGCGCCAAGTCCGCTCGTCGAAACACGCGGGGGGAATGACGCGGGCAAGGTCAGTACGGTTGGGACACTGTAGGCAATCTGTACCAGCAAACAAAGGTACAGTTTGCCGGGACAGCGGCCCCGACCGAGGAAGGACAGCCACAGACTGCGATAGTCGTTGCGCCCTTTCTCACCGGTCCTCCAGCGCGCCGCCCCGACCCCATGCCGCACACACCTGCCCCGTCGAAACCCACCACCATCGCCGCCACGCTGGCCGCGTCGCTGCAACGGCAAATCGCCGACGGCGCCTTCCGCCCGGGTGACAAGCTGCCGTCGCTGCGCGAACTGGCCGAGCTGCACGGCTATGCGAAGAACACCGTGGTGGCCGCGTTCGAGTTGCTGGTGTCGCGCGGCATCGTCGAGCCGCGCCGCGGTTCGGGCTATTACGTGTTGGCCGCGGCCGAAAGCGCGCCCCAGGAGGAAGAAGCGGGGTCGCTCGGCCGCGCGATGGACGTCGTCTGGCTGATGCGGGAGCAGCTCAAGTGGGAGCCCGACCAGCTCAGCGTCGGCGATGGTTTTCCGCCGGTCGAATGGCTGTCAGGCGCGCGCCTGGACAAGTACCACCACAAGGTCGTTCGGACCGGGCTGGGCGCGCTCTTTCGCTACGGCAGCCGCTTCGGCTACGAGCCGCTGCGCCATCACCTCGTTCGCAAGCTGGCCGACCTCGGCATCGGCGCGGAGCCACGGCAGATCGTGTTGACGCATGGCGCCAACGAGGCGATGGACATCGTCATCCGCTACTTCGTGCCGCCGGGCGGCACGGTGCTCACCGACGACCCCGGGTACTACCCGCTCTTCGGCAAGCTCAAGCTGGCCAGCGCCCGCATCATCGGCGTGCCGCGGCTGGCCGACGGGCCGGACCTCGACGCACTGGAGCAGTTGCTCATCACGCACCGGCCGCGGCTCTTCTTCACCCAGTCGGTGGCGCACAACCCGACCGGCTCGGACATCAGCGCCGCCAAGGCTTTTCGCGTGCTGCAGCTGGCCGAAAAATACGACCTGCTGCTGGTGGAGAACGACCCGCTCGCCGATTTCAAGCCGATGTCGATGCCGCGGCTGTCGTCGCTGGACCAGCTCGATCGCACCATCTACATCGGCAGCTTTTCGAAGTCGTTCTCGGCCGCGTTGCGGGTGGGCTTCATCGCCTGCGGTGCGGACCTGGCCAGCGATCTCGCCGACCTGAAGGCACTGATCCACGTGAGCAGTTCGGAATACTGCGAGCGCACGGTCGACGTCATCCTCAGCGAGGGGCACTACCAGCGCCACATCGCACGGTTGCGTGAACGCATCACCGAAGCAACGGCGAAGGCGGTGCGCATCTTCGAAGGCGTGGGTGGCGAGATCTTCGCCAAACCGCCGCAGACCCTCTACCTCTGGGCGGCGCTGCCGGGCGTGCCGGACTCGCTGAAGCTGGCGCAGGAGATGCTCAGCGAGAAGATCGTCTCCGCGCCAGGCAGGGTGTTCTCCGTGGACGCCTCGCAGCGCTCGAGGTGGTCGCGGTTCAACGTCGGCGCCGTCGGTGATCCGCGCTTCGCGAAGTCATTGAAGGCGGTGTTGCGGCGGATGAGGTAAGGCTGGGGCCAACGTCCGTGTTCCGACCCCGCCCTTACGATCGGTAGCCCAACGCCGATGGCCGTCGCCGGCTTCAAACGCTTTCTCCATGGAACTCCGCCAACTCCGCTATTTCGTGAAGGTCTGCGAGCTGCGCAGCATGGGCCGCGCCGCCATCGAGCTCGGCGTGGTGACATCGGCGCTGAGCCAGCAGATCAGCCGGCTGGAGAGCGAGCTCAGCACCCGGCTGCTCCAGCGCAGCAGCACCGGCGTGAGCCCCACCGACGCGGGCGTGGCCTTCCTGCAGCAGGCCCAGCTCACGCTGCGGCATGCCGACGAGGCGGTGCGTGCGGCGCAGCAGGCACGCCTGTCGGGCCATGTGAGCGTGGGCCTGTCGCCGACCACGGCCTCGGTGCTCGGCCTGCCGCTGATGCAGGCCATGCGCGCGCGTTACCCGGACGTGCGGCTGCACCTGGTGGAGTCGCTGTCGGGCAACCTGGCCAGCATGCTGCAGGCCCGCCAGCTCGACCTGGCCGTGCTGTTCGAGACCGCCACGCCGCGCCGCTGGAGCATCGAGCCCCTGCTCGACGAGAAGCTGTTCGTGCTCGCCGCCGCCTCGCTGGCGCAGCGGCCCGCCGGCGCCAAGGTGCGGCTGGCCCAGCTGGCCGACGTGCCGTTGATCATGCCGAGCGCCGGGCACGGCCTGCGCGCCACGCTCACCGCCGCCTTCGCCCGTGCGCGCATCGCGCCGCGGATCGTGGCCGAGATCGATGGCCTGGCGCTGCTGATGGATGCCGTGCGCGCGGGCCTGGGCGCGACGATCCAGCCCGGGGCCGCCATCGCGCGGCAAGGTGCCGACGGCGT
>CALRYR010000017.1:0-18116 GCA_943372425.1 Variovorax sp. YR752
ACTTCGCGCCGCTGGTGATCCGCCTGCGCGAGACCGGCTGCCGCGTTTGCGGCATCGGCCAGCAGGGCAAGACCGGCGAAGAGACGATGGCGGTGTACGACGAGTTCATCGACCTCGAACACCACGGTGCGCGCAGCACCGCATCGCGCGAGTCTGCACCTGCGCCAACATCGGCGCCCGTGCCGGCCCGCAAGACGGCGGCTGCAGCGGCACCGTCTGCAGCCGCCAAGACGACCCGCGCCAAGGCCGCGCCCGCGAAGAAGACAACCGCTGCGCCGGCGGCCAAGAAGGTGGCCCGCAAGACGACCAAGGCAACCAAGGCGCCGGCACCCCGCGCGCCGGAGGTGTCCGAGGCCGCCGAATTCATCCTGCAGGCCGTGCCCAACCTGCGCAAGGGCGGCGACGTCGCGCTCAACGACGCGGCGCAAGCCCTGCGCGCTGCCGGCCTGCTGGGCAAGCACGGCAGCTCGCTCAAGCTGTTCGACAAGCTGACCTCGGAGTTCGCCGTGCTGCAGCAACCCGACCGCATCCGCTGGCTGGGTGCTTCTGGCGGGTGAACGGGGTGCGCGTCGATTGGGCGCGCCAGTGGCTGGCGCACTGCCGGACGATCGGCGCGCGTGCCGAGCAGGCCGCGCAGCAGCATCCGGTCGCGGCCGCCTTGGACGTAGTCGCCGCACCGTCGCCCGTGCGCTTCGTGTCGCAGGACGCGTTGCCACCCGGCGAAGCCTACGAGGCCCACATCTTCCGCACCGGCGAGGTGCCCACCCGCGACAATCTGCACGACTTCTTCAACGGCCTGGCCTGGCTGCATTTCCCGCAGACGAAGCGCCGCCTCAACGAATTGCAGGCCGCCGAAATCGAACAACGCGGCGTCGGCGCCTACCGCGGCCCGCTGCGCGATGCGCTGACCCTGTTCGACGAGAACGGCGCGGTGCTCGATGCGCCGCCGGCGCTGTGGGACGCGCTGGTCGCGCGCGACTGGCGCCGCCTGTTCGTGACCGAGCGCGCACGCTGGGCCGAGGCGAGGCTGCTGCTTTTCGGCCATGCGCTGCTCGAGAAGGTGACCGTGCCGCGCAAAGGCCTGACGGCGCATGTGCTCTTCGCACCGGGCGCGTGCCAGTCGATCTACCCTCGCGACGAAAGCATCGCCGAGGCGCTCTCGGCGGCGCACCTGGCCACCAAGCCGTTCGTGCCCCTGCCGGTGCTCGGCGTGCCCGGCTGGTGGGCCGAGAACACGAATCCTTGCTTCTATGATGACCCCGACGTGTTCCGTCCACGCAGGCTGGCTGCTCCCGGCACGATGCCCTCGGGCTCGACTTGAAGCGCGGCGCGACGCCCCCAATTGACCCTCAGTTTCCCCACGGAGAAATCAACTTGAAACGCATTCTTCTGTTCGTCCTGACCAACGTGATGGTGGTCGCCGTGCTGGGCGTGGTCGCCAGCCTGCTCGGCGTGAACCGCTTCCTGACGGCCAACGGGCTCAACCTCACGGCGCTGCTGGGCTTCGCGCTCATCATGGGCTTCGGTGGCGCGATCATCTCGCTGCTCATCAGCAAGCCGATGGCCAAGTGGACCGCCGGCCTGCGCATGATCGACGCCCCCCAGTCGCCCGACGAGGCCTGGATCGTCGCGACCGTGCGCAAGTTCGCCGACAAGGCCGGCATCGGCATGCCCGAGGTCGGCATCTTCGAGGGCGAGCCCAACGCCTTCGCCACCGGCGCGTTCAAAAACTCGTCGCTGGTCGCGGTGTCGACCGGCCTGCTGCAGAACATGACGCGCGAAGAGGTCGAGGCCGTGATCGGCCACGAGGTGGCGCACATCGCCAACGGCGACATGGTCACGATGACGCTGATCCAGGGCGTGATGAACACCTTCGTGGTGTTCCTGTCGCGCGTGATCGGCTATGCGGTCGACTCCTTCCTGCGCCGCGGCGACGACCGCAGCTCGGGCCCGGGCATCGGCTACTACGTGAGCACCATCGTGCTGGACATCGTGCTCGGCTTCGCTGCCGCGATCGTCGTGGCCTGGTTCTCGCGCCAGCGCGAATTCCGTGCCGACGCCGGTGCCGCCCAGCTGATGGGCCGCAAGCAGCCGATGATGAACGCGCTGGCGCGCCTGGGCGGCTTGCCGGCCGGCGAGCTGCCGAAGGCGGTCGAGGCGATGGGCATCACCGGCGCGATGGGCAAGCTCTTCGCGACGCACCCGCCGATCGAAGAGCGCATCGCCGCGCTGCAGAACGCGCAGGGTTGAAGCATCGGGGCGGCGATGCCGCCCCGATGCGCCTCCGCTCATCCGTGACTCAGCAAGTCACGATGAGCGTCCTCACCGAAGTAGTCGCAGACGAAGGTGACGAACGCACTGACCTTGGGGCTCACCAGCCGGTGCGACGCATGCAGCACCCAGACTTCCGTCACCGGCGCAGTCGACAGGCCCCAGCTCACCAGCCGGCCTGACGCGAGTGCATCGACTGCGATCGTGCGGGGAATCATGGCCGCCCCCGCACCACCGAGGACGGCGTCGCGTACCGACAGTGGCGACGCCAGGCGCATCACCGCCTGCGGATGGAACACCCTCTCCAGGCCGGTCGTCTCGTCGATGACATGCCAAGTCTCGTCGTGCGCTGCTCCCGTGCGCATGACCGCGGGGAAGCGGTCGGGTCGATCCGGTTGAGCGTCGACGGCGGGCCGCGGCAAGGCGGGCGGCGCAACCAGTATCAGCCGATTGCGCAGAAAGCATCGTCCCACGAGTTCGCTGTCCGGGCGTGGGTTCACGCGAATGACGACATCGACACCGTCTGCGACGAGATCGACGAAGCGGTCGTCGGTGGCGACTTCGAGCAGCACCTCCGGAAAAGCGGCGAGGAACGCGGCGGCCAGCGCACCCAGGCTCGTCTGCGCGAACAACAAGGGCACGCTGATCCGCAGGCGTCCGCTCGGTCGGCCCAGCCCGGCCTTGACGTCCTGCAGCGCTTCGGCGATCTCGCCCATGTGAGAGCCGGTGCGCGTGTGCAGGGCGACGCCTTCGTCCGTCAGGCGCAGCGTGCGCGAGCCGCGCTCGATCAGCCGCACCCCGAGGCTTTTCTCAAGATCTCGAACGCGTCGTGACAACGTCGCCTTCGGCTGGCCGCTCGCGCGGCTGGCGCGGCCGAAACCGCCGTGGGCGGCGACGAGGTGGAAGTCGGCAAGGGCATCAAGGTCCATGACTGTTCCGGAAGCGAGACGAACCGTCCAAACGCTGGAGTCTATGCGCCGAAATGGAGACGACCTAAGCTTCGGTCATGTCCAACCCACCAGGAGATCGTCATGACCTCATCCAGTGACCCCAAGCGCGTGATGTTCATCGGCCAGCAACCCGAGACCGTCGATTTTTCGGACCCGGCGCTGCCACCCGGCTTCGACGCTGCGAAGATCCATGCCGGCATCGCGATCGGCATGCAGCAGATGGCCGACCGCGGTTGGGCCGCCGAGCTGTGCCTGGTGCCGCCCGACGCCTCGGCGACCGAGATGGTGACGAAGCAGCTCGCCGGCAAGGCCTTCGATTGCGTCGTGATCGGCGGCGGCATCCGCATGCCGCCGAAGAGCCTGCTGCTCTTCGAGCAGTTGGTGAACGCCGTGCACCGGGCCGCACCTTCCACTGCCATCGCCTTCAACACGTCGCCGCAGGACACGGGGGACGCGGCGGCGCGATGGTTCGGCAACGACTGAGGACGGCGCGCCTACGAGGCGTCCGGCTTGGCGTCGGCCGCGGCGTCGTCGGCCGGCGGCGGTTCGGGCACATCGATGCTCGCGTCCGGAACGGTGGCCAGCGCCACCTCGGCGGCTCGCTTCTCGTCGTCCGCCTTGTCGCGGCGCACCCGGTTGAGTGTGCGGGCGACTTCCTTCGGGTCCATGCCGTACATGTCGGCGAACTCGGCCTCGGTCTTGCCGCTGGCCTCGAAGGCACGCATCAGCGCTTCGCGCTTGGCGGCCTGGCGGGCCAGTTCGGCCAGGGCGTCGTCGAGCGCGGCGTTCGACGCCTCGTCGCGTGCCCGCACGCGCTCGGCATAAGCCTCGCGCCCGACGCCCGAGGCTTCGATCGCCGCGATGATGCGGTCGCGCAGCTGGCCGCTCAGGTCGTCCTTCGTGCGGCCCTGGCGGCGGCGGAACACCTCGAGGATCGCGTGGTGGATGTGCTCGGGTGCCACGGGCTCGACCGGGTTGCCCTGCAGGTCATGGCGCGGATGGCCGGCAGCCACGCATTCGAGGTAGCGCGTCGAGCGGGCGTGCAGCCCCATCGCGAGCTTCAGGTCCTCAGCCTTGAACTCGTCGCCGTGGGCGGCGAGCAGTTCCTGGTAGATCCCCAGCTTGAGCGGGCGGAAGCGCGCGCCGAAGAGTTGCGGGTACAGCTCGAACAAGCGCTCGAGCACCGGATGCACCTTGCGCGGCGCGGGTGCGCCGTTCTTGCGGGCGGGTTGGCTGGCCGGCTGTTGCGCCCTTGGCGCTTTCTGCTCGGCAGGCGCCTGGTCCGTGGCGTCGGCAGCCGGGCGTTCGCCCTTGCCGCCACGGCGGCCGCGGCCACCGCGCGAGCGCTTGCGGGCGGGCGCGCCGGTCGATGGGGTGTCGGACGACGGCAGATCGGTCGACGGCGTGTCGGCAGCAGGCGCGACCGGTGCAGTCGCTGCGGGTGCGTCACTCGTCGGCGCGGTGGTGTGGTCGGGAGCTTCGGTCATCGATTCGGTTCGTGTGAGGCCGCGCGCCGGGCGCAGCGTGGAGGGCGATGGCGCCGCGCTCAGCGCGGACGGAACATCCGGAAGAGATTGTCGGGGGTGACGGTGAAGTAGTCGGCCGGGCCGCCGCCGCGCAGGATGGGCTCGGCGGCCGCCGTGTCGTAGATGCCGTCTTTCAGCAGGTGGCGCGCGATGTGCACACCCACCACCTCGCCCAGCACCAGCCGGGTGTCGACCGGCGTGCCGTCGGCGCCTTCGAGCTGCACGATCTGCGTCAGCCTGCACTCGAAGGACACGGGGCTCTCGGCCACGCGCGGCACCGCGATGCCGCGCGACGCGACCGGCGTCAGGCCGGCGAGTTCGAACTCGTCGACCTCTGGCGGCACGGCCGCGCAGGACGCGTTCATCCGCTCGGCCAGCGGGCGCGTCACGAGGTTCCAGCCGAACTCGCCGGTTTCGCGGATGTTGTTCAGGCTGTCCTTGGCACCGATGCTGGCGAACCCGATGATCGGCGGCGTGTAGTTGAAGGCGTTGAAGAAGCTGTAAGGCGCCAGATTGCGCACGCCCGCCGCGCTCTGCGTCGAGATCCAGCCGATGGGGCGCGGCCCGACCATCGCGTTGAACGGGTCGTGCGGCAGGCCGTGGCCCTTGGCGGGTTCGTAGAAGTGGAAGTCGTCGGTCATGGGGCGCTTTCGATGTCAGCGGGCGGCGGCCGACGGCTCACCAGCGATGGCACGGCCGATCAGCAGACGGAAGGGCAGCAACATCAGCACGCCCACGGCCAGCTTCACGCCCAGGTCGCCGAGCGCCCAGGTGAGCCACGGTCCGTCGGTGCCGCCGAAGGCGATGCCCCAGAACACCAGGCTGTCGAGCACCGCCGCGAACAATGTCGCGACCAGTGGCGCGCGCCACCAGGTGCCGCGGCGCAGGCGGTCGAACACGCCGATGTCCAGCAGTTGCGATGCGATGAAGGCCAGGCCCGACGCGAGCGCGATGTGCGTCGGCGCCAGCAGCAGCGATGCGGCGATCGCGACCGCGAAGCCGACGCACGCTACACGGCGCGCCGGCGACGGGCCGAAGCGCCGGTTGATCAGGTCGCTCACCAGGAAGGCCACCGGGTAGCTGAAGGCGCCCCAGGTGAGCCAGTCGTTGATCGCGAACTGCACCAGAATGTTCGACGCGAGCACGACCAGCGCCATTGCGAGTGTGGCGCCGGCGAACTGCAGCCGCGTGGGCATGGGGTAGCGCGTCATGCGGGCACCCGGCGGCCTTCGGCCTCTTGCAGCACCGCGCGCGCCACGGCCTCGGCGACCTTGATGCCGTCCACGCCGGCCGACAGGATGCCGCCCGCGTAGCTCGCACCTTCGCCGGCCGGGAAGAGGCCGCGCGTGTTCAGGCTCTGGAAGTCTTCGCCGCGCGTGATCTTGATCGGCGACGAGGTGCGCGTCTCGACGCCGGTCAGCACCGCGTCGGGCGTGTCGAAGCCCTTGATCTTGCGACCGAAGGCGGGGAAGGCCTCGCGCATCGCCTCGATCGCATAGGCCGGCAACGCCTGGTGCAGGTCGGTCGGCGTCACGCCCGGCTTGTACGAGGGTTTGATGCTGCGCAGCTCGGTCGACGGCGTGCCGGCGATGAAGTCGCCCACCAGCTGGCCCGGGGCGCGGTAGTCGCTGCCGCCGAGCACGAAGGCGTTGGATTCGAGCTGGCGCTGCAGCAGCATGCCGGCCAGCGGAGAGCCGGTCTGGCCATCTTCCCAGCCGGGGTAGTCGGCGGGGTCGATGCCCACCACGATGCCCGCGTTGGCGTTGCGCTCGTTGCGCGAGTACTGGCTCATGCCATTCGTCACGACGCGGCCCGGCTCGCTGGTGGCCGCGACCACCGTGCCGCCCGGACACATGCAGAAGCTGTAGACCGAGCGCCCATTGCTCGCGTGATGCACCAGCTTGTAGTCGGCCGCGCCCAGCAGCGGATGGCCTGCATGCCGGCCCCAGCGCGCGCGGTCGATCAGGCCTTGCGGATGCTCCACCCGGAAGCCGATCGAGAAGGGCTTGGCCTCGATGTGCACGCCGCGCGCGTGCAGCATCTCGAAGGTGTCGCGCGAGCTGTGGCCGAGCGCCAGCACGACGTGGTCGCAGCGCAGTTCGCTCGACGTGCCGGTGCGCTGGTCGAGCACGGTCAGGCCGCGCAGCTGGCCATCGTCGATGTGCACGTCGGTCACGCGCTGCTCGAAGCGGATCTCGCCGCCCAGCGCCACGATCTGCTCGCGCATGTTCTCCACCACCTTCACCAGCTTGAAGGTGCCGATGTGCGGATGCGCGACGTAGAGGATCTCGGGCGGCGCGCCGGCCTTGACGAACTCTTCCATCACCTTGCGGCCGAGGAAGCGCGGGTCCTTGATCTGGCTCCAGAGCTTGCCGTCGGAGAAGGTGCCGGCGCCGCCTTCGCCGAACTGCACGTTCGACTCGGGGTTGAGCGTGCTCTTGCGCCACAGGCCCCAGGTGTCCCGGGTGCGCTGGCGCACCGTCTTGCCGCGCTCCAGCACGGTCGGCTTGAAGCCCATCTTGGCGAGCATCAGCGCCGCGAAGATGCCGCAGGGCCCGAAGCCCACGACGACCGGGCGGATCGGCAGGTCAGCCGGCGCGTGCGCGGGCGGGTGGTACGACATGTCGGGCGTGATCATCACGCGCGGATTGCCCGCCAGCTTGGCCAGCAGCTTCGGCTCGATCGACGGGTCGGTCAGCGTCACGTCGACGATGAAGACCTGCAGCAGGTCGACCTTGCGCGCATCGAAGCTGCGCTTGTGGACGTGGATGTTCGCGATGGCGCCGGCATCGACGCCGAGCAGTCCCTGCACCGCGCGCGGCAGCGCATCGGAAGGCGGGTCGAGGGGGAGCTTGATTTCGGAAAGGCGGAGCATGGCGTGCGGCCCGTGGTAATCGGGCAGGTGGCGGGACCGGAGCCCGGTATTGTAGGGAGGTCGCCGTGTCCTCGGCGCGTGAGGTCGAAAGGCCGCCGGGAAACCCCGGGTGCATCGCGAACCGTCCAGGTCTATCTTGGGTGCATCGAACGATCACTGCAGGAGACACCCATGCTCATCGTCACGAAAGCGGTCGCCCTCAGCGGCATTGCCGCCCTTGCCATGACCGGTACGCCCTTGCCGGACAGCTCACGCGAGGGCCAGGCCGCCACTCCAACCCCCGTCGTTGCCGCCAGCCCCGCGGCGTTGTATTGCCCGGGAAACTGCAACCTTTGGGGCATGCTCGGATCGCGCCACTGACTTCTGCGCCATGGCGGCCAGCGTGGCGTCGGGCCATCTCGCGGGCCGGGCCGGTGCCGACGTGGATCACGCCGAGAAGCCAGCCCTCGTGGACAATGGGCTTTCCCCAACTCCCCGGCTGATCTCCCGTGCCTGTGAAACCGCGCTCGACCGCACGCCGCGATCCGCCAAAACCAGAGACACCGCCCTCGCTCGGCGGGCCGACGCGACGCAAGATGCGGCGCGACCCGGGCGATCAGATCGAGAATCGGATCCTGCAGGCGGCGATTGAGGAGTTCGCCGAGCACGGCTTCGCCGGGGCACGGATCGAGCGCATCAGTCGGCAGGCGGGCACGGTCGACCGCATGCTGTACTACTACTACGGCAACAAGGAGCGGCTGTACCAGGCGGTGCTGGAGCAGATCTACGCCGACATGATCGGCGCGCAGCGCAACTTCGTGCAGCCGGCCGATCCGGTGGCGGGCATGCGCCAGCTGATCGAGCACGCGTGGGACCACTACGTGGCCAACCCGAACCTGGTGCGCCTGCTGATGAACGAGAACCTGCTGCGCGGCCGGCACATCCGCGAGTCCGAGCAGGTCGGGCGGACGTCCTTTCCACTGGTCGAGACAGTGTCAAGCATCCTGGGCGCCGGCCAGGCGCAGGGCGTCTTCCGCGCCGATGCCACATCCGAGCATGTGCTCATGACCATCATGTCGCTCGGGTTCTTCTATCTCTCCAACCAGTACACCTGCTCGGCATGGCTCGGCGGCGACCTGATGAAGAAGCCGCGCCGCGGTGCGTGGCGCACACACATCTGCAACGTGGTGCTCGACCACCTCTCGACGGGCGCACGCCGGGCAGCCCCCGCGCCGGCCCGGCGCAAGGACTGAACCGCTCAGGCGGATGCTGCCAGAGGTTCGGAGCAGATGCCGTCCCACGTTTCGCGCAGGTAGGTCGCGATGGCGGCGTTCTGGCCGATCAGCGAGAAGCGCGCGTTGTGCGCGTAGTCCGGCAGGTTGATCATCTCCGTGGTGATCCAGCGCAGCGGCGAGTCGGCCTGGGTGTGGTGGTGTCGCAGCAGCTTGTCCACATAGGCGCGGGTGCAGTCCAGCGCCGTGTCGTGCCAGGGCGAATGCCATTCACCCGGCGCCGGTTCGGCGAAGGGGTAGAGGATGGCCCGGCCGGGCTGCCCCGCCCGGTACGGGTAGAGCGAATGCGGCGGCACCGCTGCCACCGGCTGTCCGTCTTCGCCGGTCGACCAGAGGTTGCGCGGCCCGTCCGGCGCCACGCTGCGGACCTGCGCCCACCGGACGATGCCCAACTCGAGCCATAGATCGACGAAGCTGCCGGGCTGCCGCGGATCGAGCACCACGCGCCCGGCCGCGACGTCGTCGGCAACGCCGCAGATGCGCTGCTCGTGCACGTCGCCCATCTTGAAGATGCCGTGGCTGTAGTCCAGGGTGAACCAGAAGGGCACACCGCGGTCGCGCACCAGCGCGGCCACCACAGCGACGCGGCGCGGATCCTCGCTCCACATGTTCACGTGGTATTCCAGCAGGGGCTCGATGCCGTGCGCCATGCCTGCGTCGTAGGCTCGCAGGTAGAAGTCCGCGACCTCCTGGTCCGTGATCGGCCGGCCTTCGGCATCGTGCCAGTACAGCATGATGTTGTGGGCGTGCGCGCCCACGGCGGCTGCCAGCGTCATCTTCGCCGGCAACAAGGCCTCGTCGCGACCCGCGGCGTAGAACCAGCTCGTCGTGAGCACCGGCAGGCCGAAGCGCTGGCTGCACGCCACGTAGCGCCGCGCCTCGTCCGGGTCGAGTGGAAGCCGGTCGAAATGGTCGAACACGCCAGCCTCGCGCACGAGGTGAAACTGCGTCTCGATTGGGGGCTCGACCAACGACACCGGATGCGTAAGCGACGACGCTTGCGCGCCCCGGCCATTGCAGCCGATCGGTGGCAGCGTCTTCACGACCCGCTGCGCAGCTTGCGCACGACAGCATCGCTCGGCTGCAGCTTGGCACCGTCGATGTAGGTGCCGGCAGGCATCACGCCACGGCCGTCCTTCACTTCCGTGCGCCCGACAAAGATACCGAGCGTCGACTGGTTGTCTTCCGGTCTGAACATGGCCTTGCCGAAGGGCGTGCCGAACTCCAGGCCCTTGAACGCGGCGATCAGTTTTTCGGTGTCGGCGGCACCGGCCTTCTGCAGGCCCGCCGCGATGGCCTTGACCGTGGCATAGCCCACGACCGAGTTGAGGCGCGGATAGTCGCTGTATTTCTTCTGGTAGGCCGCGAGGAAGGCCTTGTGTTCGGGCGTGTCGATGTTGGCGTAGGGGTAGCCGGTCACGATCCAGCCGGAGGGCGCATCGTCCTTCAAGGGGTCGAGGTATTCCGGCTCACCCGTCAGCAGGCTCACCACCTCGCGGCCGGCGAACAGGCCGCGCGTCTTGCCTTCGCGCGCGAGCTTGGTGAGGTCGCTGCCGAACATCACGTTGAAGATGGCGTCGGGCTTCGCGTCGGCGATGGCCTGAGACACGGCACCCGCATCGATCTTGCCGAGCGGGGGCGACTGCTCTGCCACGAACTCGATGTCGGGTTGCGCCTTCTTCATGTTCTCCTTGAAGGCGGCGACCGCGGCCTGGCCGTATTCGTAGTTGGGGTAGATCAGCGCCCAGCGCTTCTTTCCCAACTTGGCGGCCTCGCTCACCACCGAGGCCGACAGCGCATAGGTGCCCGAGCGCAGGCGGTAGGTGTAGCGGTTGCCGCTCTCCCACACGATCTTGTCGCTCAGCGGGCCCGAGGCGAGGAAGAAGATCTTCCGCTGCTTTGCGAAGTCGGCCAGCGCGAGGCCGACGTGGGAGAAGGTCACGCCAGAGAGCAGGTCGACGTTCTCGCGCGCGACCAGTTCCTCGGCCATGCGCACCGCGTCGCCGGGGTTTCCGTTGTCGTCGCGGAAGACCGTTTCGCGCTTCTTGCCCAGCACGCCACCCGCTGCGTTGATCTCTTCCTGGGCGAGCAGCCAGCCCTGCCGATAAGGCACGAGGTTCTGCGGCAACGCCTTGTAGCTATTGATCTCGCCGATCTTGATGGTGCCCTGGGCCAGGGCGGTGCCGGTGCCGAAGGCCAGGCCGGCGGCGAGCAGGTGGAAGCCGAGGCGGCGTGCTGGTGTCATCGTGGTGCTCCGAGGAGGGTTCTGGAAGGAAGGGCGGTTGCTGGCGGCGCGACGGTCAGCGGGTGGACGCTGGCGTGCCGCCCGCGGCCATCTCTTCGACGATGCCGCGCATCTTCATGGAGGAGGCATCGAGCGCGAGACGCACCCGCTGCCATTCGCGCGGCTTGTCCTCGTTGCGCTGGATGGCTTCGAGCACGCGCTTGTCCTCGTCGAAGGCATGGCGGAAGCCGGCCCGCAGTCGATCGTCGACGGCCGAGTCGGCTGGCGAGTTCTTCAGCACCAGCCAGTGCTGCACGCAGGTGCGCTCGTCCACCGGGGTGATGAAGTGGCAGGCATACATCTGGATGCAGTCCTCGCGGTTGCCCTCGGGCGCGCCGGTACCCGTTCGGGCCGAGCCGAAATCGATGACCGCAATGCTGGGCGCGTGGTAGTGGTAGTAGTGCCAGCGGTCGACGTTGCCGCCGAAGTCCTTGAGCCCCTGGAACACGGGGATGAGCGGTCCGTCGATCACCCAGCGCCAGGTGACCACCTTGTTGCCCTGGCGTTCGTGCTGCACGCGGGTTTCCTCCCGGCCCGTGCTCGCGAGCGTCGTCGGGTGCACGAACGCGACATGGGTCGGGTCGCACAGGTTGTCGGCGAGGCTCAGGTAGCTCGCCTGCACCGGCAGGGCGTCGCCCTCGATCACGCTGTAGGCCGGATCGTCGTACGCCGGCAGATGGAACACCGCGGCGCGGTCGGCTGCGAGCGGGTCGCCCATCCAGACCCACACCATGCCCATGCTTTCCGCCGTGGGGAAGCTCCGCACCCGTGCCGAGGCCGGCGGCCGGGGCATGCCCGGGGCATGGGTGCAGCGGCCTTCGCAGTCGAAGGTAAGGCCGTGATAGCCGCATTCGACCGCGTCGCCCAGCAGACGGCCGATCGACAGCGGTGCCAGGCGGTGCGGGCAGGCGTCCTCGAGCGCGGCCACGGCACCACCTTCCGTGCGGTAGACCACCAGATCGTCTTCCAGGACGCGGCGGGTGATGAGGTTGCGGCCTACATCCCGCGACCAGGCCAGCGGATACCAGGCCTCGCGCGCATATCGGTTCATCGTGATTGCTCCTTGTCGTCTCGGCATCAGCACGAGTCGTGCCACCAAAAATGGAGTGTTCACTCCATAAAAATGGAGAAGGTACTTAATTTCGGTGCGAAGCGAGCCGGGGTTTGCCCGGATCGGGTGCCGACAAGGAGGAAGTCCGCCCGCTTGTGGTGCCGTGGTGGGCAGCGGGCGTGTCGACCCGGGCGGCAGGGGCCGCGCGGGGAGAACGACGGAGATGGCGCGTCGAGCGGGGCGTCAGGCTGGCAGGAAGCCCTCGACCGACAGGTAGCGCTCGCCCGTGTCGTAGTTGAAGCCCAGCACCACGGCGTCGTCGGCCAGTTCGGGCAGCTTCTGCGCGATGGCGGCCAGCGTGGCGCCGGAGGAGATGCCGACCAGCGTGCCTTCTTCCCGCGCCGAGCGCCGCGCCATTTCGCGGGCCGGGTCGGCGTCGACCTGGATCACGCCGTCGAGCAGCGGCATCTCGAGGATCTTCGGCACGAAGCCCGCGCCGATGCCCTGGATGGGGTGCGGCGAGGGCGCGCCGCCCGACAGCACCGGCGACGCGACCGGCTCGACCGCATAGACCTTGAGCTTGGGCCACTTCGCCTTCAGCACCTTGGCGACGCCCGTGATGTGGCCGCCGGTGCCCACGCCGGTGATGATGGCGTCGAGGCCGTCGGGGAAGTCGGCGGCGATCTCCTCGGCCGTGGTGCGCACGTGCACCGCCACGTTGGCGGGGTTGTTGAACTGCTGCGGCATCCAGCTGTTGGGCGTGCTCGCGACCAGCTCTTCGGCACGCGCGATCGATGCCTTCATGCCGCCGGCGCGCGGCGTCAGGTCGAAGCTGGCGCCATAGGCCAGCATCAGCCGGCGTCGTTCGACGGACATCGAGTCTGGCATCACCAGCACCAGTTTGTAGCCCTTGACGGCGGCGACCATGGCCAGCCCGATGCCGGTGTTGCCCGAGGTTGGTTCGATGATGGTGCCGCCCGGCTTCAGCGCGCCGGAGCGCTCGGCGTCTTCGACCATCGCGAGCGCGATGCGGTCCTTGATCGAGCCGCCGGGATTCGAACGCTCCGACTTGATCCACACCTGCTGCGTGCCCTTGGCCGTGTCGGCGAAGAGCTTCTGGATGCGGATGTGCGGCGTGCGGCCGATGGTCTCGAGGATGGTCTGGGCTTTCATGATTTCGGTCTCCTGGTGTGGGCGAAAACGGGAAGGGTTCATTGTCGCGAGATAATCCGACCCGTGAAGCACGCCAGACCGCCGCTGGTGCAATTCCCGAAAGGGAGCACTGGAGGAACGTCCGGACTGCACAGGACAGCGCAGGAGTTAACGACTCTCCACCGTGAGGTGAGGATCAGAGCAACAGAGACGAGCCGATTCAGTTCGGGTGAAACGGGCAATCTCTGCGCGCAGCAACACCAAATAGGCCAGCGTTGACGTGGTTCCGCGGAGCTGGCGGGTAGGTGGCATCGAGCCGTCCGGGCGACCGGCGGCCCAGATTAATGGCGGTCACGCCGGCATCGTCGCAAGACGGCGCCGGTGCACAGAATCCGGCTTATCGGCGGGCTTCACACTTTATTCTCAGAACTTCTCGTGCGGCAGCAGATAGCGCCATTCGCCCGGCGCCAGCCCCGCGAGCGGCACGCGACCGACGCGCAGGCGCTTCATTGCGAGGATGCGCAGGTCGACGCTGTCGCACATCTGCGCGATCTGCCCCGGCCAGGCGCCCTTCATCGCGAAGCGCAGGCCGGTCACGCCGTCGTTCTGGCGGTTGACGCTGACCTTGGCCGGCAGCATGGCGCGGCCGTCGACCACGGGCGATTGGTTCAGACGGTGCAGCGCCTGCGGGCCGACCTCACCCTGCACGTCGACCATCACCTCATACTCCATCAGGCCCGCGTCTTCCACCAGCTTGCGTTCGATGCGCGGGTCCTGCGTGAAGACGATGAGGCCGCTCGCGCCCTTCTCTAGCGGGGTGAAGCAGTGCTGGTTGGCGAAGTGCCGTTGCAGCGTGGGCCGCTGCGAGTCGTCGGCCTCGCTGCGCTGCGCCGGCACCAGCAGTTTCGGGATGGGCGCATCGAACGCGATGCCGGCCGGCTTGTTGAGCAGGATCGTCACGACCTGCACCGGCTCGGGCCTGGCGCCGGTGGCGATCTCGACGCGCTGCTCCGGCAGCACGCGCGCCTGTGGCACCTCGACGACTTTGCCGTCGACGCGCACCGCGCCGTTCTCGATCAGCAGTTCGGCCTCGCGGCGCGAGCAGTTCTTGTCGGCCGCGACGCGCTTGGCGAGGCGGATGCCCTCGTCACGGGTCTGGAGGATGTTCATGCAAGAGATCTTTCACGGATGCGTGCGACGTGCGCCGCCAGCGAGCGTGCGGCCATCGGCCACATGCGCTGCGGCACGTCGGCGTAGGCGATCGGCAGCCAGTCTTCGGGCGTGCCGTGGGGGTGTTCGCGCATGGCTTCGAGGATGCGCGCCTCACGCCGCAAGCGGTGCATCTTCAGGCCGGCGATGGCATCGCGCGCCGAGGCGATCGCGTAGCCGTGCGCGGGCAGGATGAAGTCGACACCGCCGACGCGGCAGATGTCGTCGAGACGGTCGAGCGACTCGAGGTACGCGTTCATGTTGCCGTCGGGCGGGTCGACCACGGTGGTGCTGCCGTTGAGGATGTGGTCGCCCGATAACAGCAGGCCGTCCTCCTGCAGCACCAGGCAGAGGTGGTTGGCGGCATGGCCGGGCGTGTGCACGACGCGCAGCATGTGGGTAGCCTCTGGGGTCGGCCCTTCGAGCACCAGATGCTCGCCATCGGCCAACGCGCGGTCAGGCGTGAAGTGCGCGCTCGGCCGGGCGGTCGGGGCAGACGGCAGGCCGAGGATCGGCGGGCGCGACTCGCACAGTGCCTGCAGCGGCAGCGCGCCCGGTGAATGGTCGGCATGGGAATGGGTGCAGACGATCATGCGGATGTCGCCGGCCGTCGCATCGTGCAGCCGCTGGATGTGGCCGGGGTCTAGCGGGCCCGGGTCGATCACGATGTAGCCCGTGGCCGCGTCGCCCACGATGTAGCTGTTGGTGCCGGGCCCGGTCATGGCGCCGGGGTTGGGCGCGGTCAGGCGACGCACGTTGCGCAGCAGTGCGACCGGCGCGTCGGTCCGCCAGTCGAGCGCATGCACGATCTGGCCGTCGGGGCAGACCAGCGCGAGTTCGCCGTAGGGCAGCTCGTGCTCCATGTAGCGCGCCTCCTTCCCGCCGAGCAGGCCGGCGCGCGGGCAGCTGGTGAAGAGCGGCTGCTCTTCGTCGCAGTCCTCCAGCACCGCGTCGACCGAGGCGTAGGTGGCCAGGCGCTGCAGCGTGCGCACCGTGGGGAACATCATCCGGAAGCGCTGTGCCGCATGGCGCTCCAGTGCCTCCGCCGGGCGCACCCAGACCGGCTCGAACTGCTCGGTCTCGTCGGCCACCGGCACCTGGCCGTCGGGCATGCGCGCCACCAGGAAGGGCACGTCGAAGCGCTTGGGCAGGTCGCGGTCGGTCACCCAGTGCGCGAAGGTGAACACGGCGTCGGTCGCGAGCCGCAGGCCGCGCGTCGCGCACTGCGCGGCGAAGGGCGTGGTGCCGTCGGCGGTGCTGCGGTCCATGGCCGTCACGGCGTCGGCCTGCACCGGTCGGCCGTCGTCATGGTGGGCTAGCAGCACGCCCAGTTCCTCGAAGGTTTCTCGCAGCGCCGCGATGGCCTGCGTGAGCTGCACGTCGCTCTGGGTGACGCGGCGCCTGGCGATGGCATGGGCCTGCGCGTCGCTGTCGTCGATGCGCCCGCCCGGGAACACATAGGCCCCGGCGCCGAAGCTGGCCTGGTCGGAGCGCCGGGTCATCAGCACCTCCGGCCCCGCCGGCGTGTCGCGCAGCAGGAGGAGGGTGGCGGCCGGTCGCACGGGTGCGGGCTCGCGTGGCGGGTGGATGAGCTGGGTGGGGCGGACCATCGGGGGATTATCGGCAGACCCGTGCCGGCGCGCTGTCGGGAGGCATCGCGTAAGCCTCGGGCGCGACATTCGAACCCGCGCCGCCACCGCAGAATGAAGTCTTCGACACAAGCCGCGCCGACGGCATGGAGACATCGATGGTTCGTTCGCTTTTCACGAAGACCGCCGCACTGGCCGCGGTCGCCGCCTTCGTCCAGGGCTGCGCGCAGACGCCTGCCCAGCCGCCTTCCGACGCCACCGTGGCCGTCCATGTCGCGGCAGCCACCCGGGCCGCGGGTGCCGACCTCGGCGCCCTGTTGACGCTGTGCAAGCCCGCACCGGCCGAGCGGCCGGCGAGTGCCAACCTGGACAGGAGCCTGACGGCGCTCATCGACAAGCCGGCGCCGCCACCGGGCAAGGCCTTCGACAACCTCTACTTCGTCGGTGCCGACTGGGTCAGCGCCTGGGCCCTGCAGACATCGGACGGCATCATCCTCATCGATGCGCTGAACACACAGGTGGAGGCTGCCGCGCTGATCGAAGGTGGCATGCGCAAGCTGGGCCTGGATCCGGCGCAGATCAAGTACATCGTTGTGACGCACGGCCACGGTGACCACTACGGTGGTGCGCCCTACCTCGCGAAGAAGTACGGCGCGCGCGTGGTGATGAGCGACCTCGACTGGACGATGACCGAGACCAAGCTCGAGTTCGCCACGCCCATCTGGGGCGCTCCGCCGAAGCGCGGCCCGCGCGACCTGTCGGTGAAGGACGGCGACCGCCTCACGCTGGGCGACACCACCGTCACGCTCTATCTCACGCCCGGCCACACCCTGGGCACGATCTCGCCGGTGTTCGACGTGCGATCGGGCGGGCAGGCGCACCGCGCCATGCTGTGGGGCGGCACGTCCTTCAACTTCGGCAAGGACCTGCCGCGCCTGGGCAGCTACATCGACGCCACGCGGCGCATGTCGACGGTGGTGTCGGCGCAGAAGATCGACGTGCTGGTGTCGAACCACTCGGGCATCGACGGTTCGCAGGCCAAGCTGGCGGCATTGCGGCAGCCGGGTGCATCGGCACAGCCCAATCCGTTCGTGCTGGGCACGCCGACGGTGGAGCGCGCGTTGAGCGTGATGGGGGAGTGCGCACAGGCGCAGCGCGACCGTTTCGCGATGCAGTGATGCGGTGATGGCAGGCCACGCGCCCCCGGGCGCCGTGGCAAGATGCAGCCATTCATCGCCACACGCCCGCCGCATGCTGATCAATTGCGTTGTCTACGAGAACGGCACCAAGCTGGCCGACATCCCGGTCAGCCGCATCAACGAATACATCGCGCTGCCGAACTGCTTCGTCTGGGTGGCGTTGCACGACCCGACACCCGGGGAGATGGACGAGGTGCAGCAGGCCTTCGACCTGCATCCGCTGGCGGTGGAAGACGCGCAGAACGGGCACCAGCGCCCGAAGGTCGAGGAGTACGGCGATTCGCTCTTCGTGGTGATGCACCTGATCGACGCCGAAACGGCCGAGGCGCGCAACAGCATGGAAGTGGGCGAGGTCGACGTGTTCGTCGGCCGCAAGTATGTGGTGTCGGTGCGCAACCGCAGTACGCACGGCTTCACCGAGGTACGGGAGCGCTGCCAGCGCGAGCCCGAGCTGCTGAAGAACGGCCCCGGCTTCGTGCTGTACGCGCTGATGGACGCCGTGGTCGACCGCTACTTCCCTGCGATCGATGCTTTCGACGTCGAACTCGAAGCCATCGAGGAACGCATCTTCACCCAGGGCGGCGCGCGCGAGAACATCCAGCGGCTTTACGGCCTGAAGCAGCGCCTGACGGTGCTCAAGCATGCGGTGGCGCCGCTGCTGGAAGGCGCCAACCGGCTGCACGGCGGGCGCGTGCCGCAGGTCTGCATGGGCACGCAGGAATACTTCCGCGACGTGCTC
>CALRYR010000018.1:0-18055 GCA_943372425.1 Variovorax sp. YR752
CTGCGCAGCCTGTCGGTCCGCCTGCATCGCCACTGGGAGAACGGCGTGCTGCTGGCGGAGAGCATGGCGCGCCATCCGATGGTTGCGCAGGTGTTGCATCCGGCGCTGCCCGGTGATGCCGGCCACGCGCTGTGGCGCCGTGACTTCAAGGGCGCGAGCGGGCTCTTCGGTGTTGCACTGAAGCCGGTCAGCCGCGAGGCGCTGGGCGTGTTCTTCGACAGCCTCGAGCTCTTCGGCATCGGCCTTTCCTGGGGTGGCTACGAAAGCCTGGCGCTGCCGATGGATGCGCCCACGCGTGCCGCGCGGCCGTGGACGCACGAAGGTCCGCTGCTGCGCATCCATGCGGGACTGGAGTCGTGCAACGACCTGGTGCACGACATGCAGTCGGCGCTCGACCGCATGCAGCGGCACACGTGAATCAGCGGAGCTGACGTGCCTCGACATGGCGGCCAGCAAGGAAAACGTCGTTCGCGCACAATGCGCGCGCCGGCCTGTTTTGGAAGTATTTTTCTCGCTATATCGATATGGCGAAAACTTATATCTCCCGAGCACCTGGCGATGTCGACAGCTTGCTACTTGGCATGGACATTGCCTTGAAAAGCCACGCCATTTCAACGAGGACCGCATGACCCCAACCCTTCACTTTCGCCGCAACGCCACCCTGCTCTCGGCGGCGCTTTCCCTCTTCATCCATGCAGCACCCGCTGCCGCGGAAGATTGGCCGACCAAGCCCGTCACGATGATCATGGGCTTCCCGGCAGGCTCCGGTGTCGACGTTGTGGCGCGTGCCATTCAGGAACCCTTGTCCAAGCAGTTGGGGCAGCCGGTGATCATCGACTACAAGTCCGGCGCGGCCGGCAACATCGCGAGCGAGTACGTGGCCCGCGCCAAGGCCGACGGCTACACGCTGGCCTTCGGCACCGCGGCCACGCACGGCAGCAATGCGGCGCTCTACAAGAAGCTGCCCTTCGACGTGGAAGAGGACTTCGTCGCCGTGGCGCCGGTGCTCGACGTGTCGAACGTGCTCACCATCAACCCCGAGGTGATGAACGTGACGACCCTCAAGGAGTTCGTCGACCTGGTGAAGGCCAACCCGGGCAAGTACAACTACGCCTCCACCGGCAACGGCGCGGGCACGCACATGGCCTTCGCGGAGTTCAATTCGCGCCTCGGCCTGCAGATGACGCACGTGCCCTACAAGGGCGGCCCCGAAGCCATCAGCTCGGTGGTCAAGGGCGAGACCTGCTGCATCATGAACCAGGTGCAGACGGTGCTGCCGCAGTACAAGGCCGGCAAGGTGCGTCTGCTGGGCGTGACCACCGCTGCACCCGTGGCCGCAGTGAAGGAAGTGCCGACCATCGCCTCCAGCGGCCTGCCGGGCACGAAGGGCTTCGACAGCTCGATCTGGTTCGCGGTGTTCGCGCCCAAGGGCACCGACCCGAAAATCGTCGACAAGCTCAACGGCGCCATCAAGACGGTGCTCGAGGACAAGGACCTGCGCGCCAAGTTCGAGGCGCAGGGCAACACGGTGCGCATCGAGTCGCCGGCCCAGTTCAAGAAGACGGTGCACGACAACCGCGTGAAGTGGGCCGATGTCGCCAAGGCGGCGAACATCAGCATCGATTGACCGGAGCCACACGCCTTCCATGACGACGACACCCTCTTCCGCGACTGGCCTGGCCGCGCTCGAACAGCGCCTGGCCAAGGACCTCGAATGCCTGGGCTGGCCGGCCCGTGACTGGATGCCGCGGCAGGCCGCCGAAGACGGCGTGCCGGTGCTCGACGTGGCGATCATCGGCGCCGGCCAGGCGGGGCTGGCGGCCGCCTCCGCGCTGGCGCAGCAGGGCATCCATGCGGTCGTCTTCGACCGGGCGCCGCGCGATTTCGAAGGACCCTGGGCCACCACCGCGCGCATGGAAACGCTGCGCTCGCCCAAGGAACTCACCGGCCCCGCGCTGGGCCTGCCCGCGCTCACCTTCCGCGCCTGGTTCGAGGCGCAGTTCGGCCCCGACGCGTGGACGCAGCTCGACAAGATCCCGCGCCTGCAATGGATGGATTACCTGCGCTGGTACCGCCGCGTGATGGCGGTCGACGTGCGCAACGACACGGCCATCACTGCCGTCGTGCCGCGCGCGGATGGCAAGGTGCTGCTGGCGCTGCAGACGCCGGCCGGCGATTCGCGCGTGCTGGCCCGCCGCGTGGTGCTCGCCACCGGGCGCGACGGCCTGGGCGGGCCGGCCGTGCCGGCCTTCGTGCAGGCACTCGACCGCACCCAGTGGGCGCATTCGTCGGACGTGATGGACTACGCACAGCTCGAAGGGCTGCGCGTCGGCGTGGTCGGCGCCGGTTCGTCGGCCATGGACAGCGCCGCCACCGCGCTCGAGATCGGCGCGAAGAGCGTCGACCTGCTGATCCGGCGCGACGACCTGCCCCGCATCAACAAGTCGAAGGGCGCCGGCGTGCCGGGCCTGACGCAGGGGCACTTCGACCTGCCCGACGAGCTCAAGTGGCGGCTGCGGCACTACATCAACGTGGCCAACGTGCCGCCGCCGCACGGCAGCACGCTGCGCGTGTCGCGCCACCCGAATGCGCGCTTCAACTTCGGCTGCCCGGTGCTGGCGGTCGAGCGCGACGGGCAGGCCCTGCGCGTGCGCACGCCCAAGGGCGAGTTCGCCTTCGACTTCCTCATCGTGTCGACCGGTTTCAAGATCGATTGGAGCCTGCGCAGCGAATACGCCGCCATCGCTGCGCACGTGCGTGCCTGGCAGGACCGCTTCACGCCACGCCCCGGCACCGACGATCCGGAACTGGCCGACTCCCCCGACCTCGGGCCGGTCTTCGAGCTGCAGGAGAAGACCGCCGGCGCGTGCCCCGGCCTCGACCGCATCCACTGCGTCTGCTACCCGGCCACGCTCTCGCACGGCGCGGTGTCGGGCGACATCCCGGCCATCAGCGACGGCGCGCGCCGCCTCGCCAGCGGCATCGCGAGCCTCTTCTACCGCGAAGACTTCGAGCATCACTTCGCGCGGCTCGAGGCCTACGACGATCCGGAGCTGCTCGGCAACGAGTGGACGCCGGCCTGAACTGACAACCCCTTCCGAGAAACACATGACGAGTTCATCCCCCATCGACGTGATCGACCACGCCGTGCCCCTCGCGCCGACACAGGCGACACACGCCGTCCGCCACCAGCGGGCCAAGGTGGTCGCCGCGACGCAAGGCAGCTACGAAGGTCTGTTCACGCCCGAGATCGAAGGCATCTCCGTGGTCGAGCGCCTGTTGACGGCCTTCCACGCCTGCCGCCTGTCGAAAGCCGACAGCCTGGCGGCGCACTACCGTGGTCGCCTGGTCGCCGAGAAGGCCGACGCCGCACTCATCGCCGCGGTGGAAACCGGCCGCATCGCCGCCATCGACGATGCGCGCATCGCCACCATCCTCGGCTTCACCACCAAGCTGATCGAACGCCCGATCGACGGCGACCGCGATGCGGTGCAGGCGCTGGTGAAGGCCGGCATCTCCACGCCGGCCATCGTGGCGGTGGCGCAGCTCATCGCCTTCCTGTCGTACCAGGTGCGCGTTGTTGCGGGCCTGAAGGCGATGGCGGCTGCGGAGGTGGCGGCATGAGTGATGTCATCACCATCAACGGCTTCACCAACGCGGTGCTCGACTGGGAATCCTGGCTCGACACCGTCAAGCTGGAAGACGCCACGCCCGAGCAGATCGCCGCGCTCGACGAGATGAGCCCGACGGCCAAGCAGTCGGCCTACTTCCTCCTGCTGGCACACCAGCCCGAGATCCTGCTGCAGCGCTCCATCGCCTTCAACGCGATCATGTTCGCGCCCGGCGGCATGCCGCGCGCCGAGCGGGAGCTGGGCGCCACGGTCGAGTCGCGCATCAACGGCTGCGTGTACTGCACGTCGGTGCATGCGCAGCGCTTCGAGCAACTGGCCAAGCGCCGCGACGTGATCGAGCAGGTCTTCGAAGACCCGGCCACCGCCGGCACGACCGAGCGCGAGAAGGCCATCGTGCAGTTCTCGACCGAACTCACGCTGCGCCCCGATGCCCTGTCGGCCGAGCATGTGCAGGCGCTCAAAGCCGTCGGCCTGACCGACATCGAGGTGCTCGACCTGGTCCATTCCGTGGCGCTCTTCGCCTGGGCCAACCGGTTGATGCTGAACCTGGGCGAGCCGATCTTTCCAGCGCCTGCTGCTGCCTGAACACGTAGCGGCGTCGCCGCCCTCGGGGCCTTCGCTGACGGCACGAAGGCCACGCTGCCCACGCCCGTGCCGAGGCGTGCCCTCGAAAACTCTTTGCATCGATGCCTCTCGTGGAGGCGTCCCATTCAGCCCCAATGGGCGACAAGGAGCAAACGATGGCAACAGACAACGGCGAACTCGGCACCGGCACACCCAATCGCGATCCGATCACGGGCGAGCCCGGCTCGCACCCCGTCGGCACGGGTGTCGGCGCAACCGGCGGCGCGCTGGCAGGCGCGGCCGCAGGCAGCCTCGCGGGGCCTGCCGGTGCAGTGGCGGGCATGCTGGTCGGCGCGGTCGTCGGTGGCATGGGCGGCAAGGCGGTCGCCGAGGGCGTGAACCCAACGCAGGAAGACGCGTACTGGCGTGAGAGCCACACGCGCGAGCCTTACTACGATGCCGGCCGTTCCTACGACGACTACCGGCCCGCCTACGAACTCGGCTGGACGGGCCGTTCGCAGGGCACGGACTTCGACGCGGCTGAAACGAGGTTCGCGAGCGAATGGGAGCAACGGCGTGGCGCCTCCGCCCTGTCCTGGGACCAGGCCCGCCCTGCGACCCGGGCTGCCTGGGAGCGCGCGGACGAGACCTACTACGGCAAGCAGGCGAACGGCGAGGACATCGTGAGCCAGGAGCCGCTCTCCGACGAGGACGTGGTCGACGTATTGAACGACCTGCTGGAGAACGCGCGTGACGGCGAATACGGCTTTCGCACCTGCGCCGAGCAGGTCGAGACCGCCAGCGCCAAGCAACTGTTCGCCACGCGCGCCACGGGTTGCCAGGATGCCGTTGCCGAGTTGAGCGGCCTGATCATGGAATACGGCGGCGAGCCGGCCTCGGGCGGCACCGTCGCTGGCGCTCTGCACCGTGGGTGGGTGCAGGTGAAGGGCAGCGTCGGCGCGGACAGCGAACTGTCGATCCTCGAATCCTGCGAACGTGGTGAAGACACGGCCATCGCCCGCTACCGGAAGGCGCTCAAGCAGGCGCTACCCGCCGATGTGCGGGCCGTGGTGCAGCGCCAGGCGGCGGGTGCGCAGAAGAACCACGACCAGATCCGCGACCTGCGGAATGCGGCACGCGCCCGGGACTGATCGCGGCGGCCGCTGCCGCGCGGCTCAGACCAGCCTCAGGTCCTTCGGAGCCGTGCCCGCGAACACGCGATCCAGCTGTGCGGCCGACAGCCCGTACAGCCGCGTGAACAGCCCGCCGAAGACGGCCCGGTACTCGTTGAGCACCGGGTGGTCGCGGTTCTGGAACAGCGCAGCGGGCTGCGTCAGCGCGACCTGCTCACCGATGACGCGTCCGCCGGCCTGCGCCGCCAGCCCGCCCCCCAGCACCCAGTACACCGTGCCGTGCCCGTGGTCCGTGCCTTTGTTGCCGTTCTCGCGGAAGGTGCGGCCGAATTCGCTGATGACGACCACCACCGTGTCGCGCCAGGCCGCCTCGCCCATCTCCTCGGCGAAGCCGGCCACGCCACGGCCCAGTTCCTCGAAGCGCGTGGCGAGGTAGCCGGTGCCGGCGCCCTGCCCGACGTGCGTGTCCCAGCCGCCAACGTCGACGAAGCCGAGGTCGAAGCGCTCCTGCATCAAGCGCGCCATGCGGCGTGCGACGCCCTCGAAGCCTTTGGCCGTCATCGCGTTGCGGCTGGCGGCGTCCATCTCGGCCTTGACCGAGCGCAGCACCTCGTCGCGCACCGCGAAGCCCTCGGCCACGGGCTGGGCCAGTGCGGTGTCGCGGTACATCGCCGCGATCACCTGGCTTTGTCGCGCATCGATGCCCTGACGGCCGACGTTGCCCAGCGCCATGTTGGCGACGTTGGCGTCGCCGCGCAGCACCAGCGGCAACTGATCGGTGAAGGCGATGGGCGACACCGCCGTCAACGGCCCGCCGCCGAGCACGCCGGCCAGACGATTCAGGAAGCCCGACCGGTAGTCGCGCCCGCTGTCGAGTGCCTGGCCGAGTTCGATCGAGTCCTGGGTCTCGAAATGGCTGCGCGTCAGGTCGTTGGTGCCGGCGAAGGGAATGAACGCGGCCTGTTTCTTCTGGAACAGCGGCAGCACGCTGCCCGCGAGCGCCGGATGCAGGCCCCAGTCGCCATCGAGCGGCAGCGCGCCGTTGGCCTCGCCGGGCATCGGCACCGCGATGCCGGGGCGCGCGCTGCGGTAGAAGTCGCTCGCCGCGCCGGAGATCGGCACCAGCAGGTTGGCGCAGTCGTAGGCACCACGCAGGAACACCACGAGCAGCTTGGCGCCGTCGGCGGCGGGCGCTGCCATCAGGCGCCCTGCGCCGCCGGCCAGCGGTGCGGCGGCGGCGAGCATCTTCAGAAGGTCACGGCGTTGCATGGCGGGTCCTTTCAACGGTGGTTGTGCTCGGGCGACGCGAGGTAGTAGGTGTTCCAGTCCTGCGGCGACGCGGCCTGCGCGAGCGCCTGGCGCGTCGCGCTGCTCATCGCGGGCAGGCCCTCGCGCACGGGCGCGGATTCCGCCAGCGGCGGGAACGGCGGCTTCTCCAGCGGCGCCTGGTTGTCGCCGCGGAACAGCACCGCTCCGTTGGCGCCGATCGCGCGCGCGATCTCGAAGCGCGTCGTCATCTGGCCCGCGCTGGCCCAGGCATCCTGCGTGAGCGGGTAGCCGTCGGGCGTCTCGTGCGCGTAGAGCGTCTCGCCCATGCGGTTGATCCAGCCGATCATCGGATCGACGTTGCTCACCACGCGCCCGCCGTAGGCCAGCCGCACACTGGCGACCGCGTAGTGCACCGGGTCGCGGAACTTGCGGCCCAGCGAGGCGGCGAACTCGGGAGATTCGAACATCGTCGTCAGCACCGCAGCGATGTCGCCGTCGCTGCGCCGGAAGGTCGCGCTCATGCGCTCGACCAGCGCGGGCGGCGGCACGTCGGCGACGAAATACACGGCCAGCTTGTTCGAGATGAAGCGCGCGGTAGCCGGCGCGCGCGCCAGGCGGTCGAGCGCCTCGTCCACCTCCGCCAGGCCGTGCTGCGTGATGGGGGCGCCGAGCAGCGTCTTCGCGCCCGTGTCGTGCCGGGCCGGGTTGAATTCGAAGCGCCCATCGCGCGGCGATACGCCGACGCCGGTCAGCACCCGGGCGAGCTCCTGCACGTCGCCCTGCGAATAGCCCGAGCCGACGCCGAGCGTGTGCAGCTCCATCAGCTCGCGTGCGTAGTTCTCGTTGATGCGCTTGGCCGCGTTCTGCGCGTTGTCGAGGTAGCGCAGCATCGCGGGGTGGTGCAGCGTGGCGCCCAGCAGGTCGCGGAAGCGGCCCAGCGCATGCGGGCGGATGGCGGTCTCTTCGTAGTCGCCGACCAGCGCGCGGATGTTGGCCTTGCGGGTGCTCACGTTGAAGTGGTTCATCCAGAACCAGGTCATCTGCTCCTGCAACTGGTTCGGCGAGTACAGCGCGCGCAGCAGGAAGCGCCGCTGCGCCTCGCGCGCCAGTTGGTTGAGCGCCTGCTGGTAGGCCTGCCGCGCGGCTTTCTTCGCATCGTCGTCGACCAGGGCATCGGCCGCCTTGCGCTGGGCCTCGAGTTCGCCGGCGAGCTGCTCCATCGGCGTGCGGCTGATGCGCATCGCATCGATCTGCGCCTGCGCGGCCGCGGGCAGCGCTACCGGACCTGGGTGCAGTTGCGCCCCGAGCCAACGCGGCACGCCGAGCGACGCCACCTGCCGCGCTTCGTCGGCGTTCGCGCCCCAGCTCACGCGGTCGATCCAAGCGCGCTGCGCGGCCGCATCGGCCGGCGCCACGGCGAGCGTCGGCGCCGGCACGCTGCTGCAGGCCGCGAGCAGCACGACCACCGACGCGGCGAGCAGCCGCCACGCAGGCGCCGAAGCGCGGGAAATGGGAGTTCGGAGGAACGACATGCCTGCTCAACCCTTGGCGAAACGCGCAGGTTGACAGGCTCGTGTCAACGCCCGGTGAAGACCGGTGACAAGGCGTCGCGCGTCAGGCGGTCTGCGTCTGGGGCGCGGCGGCGCCGGCGATCTGCCGCAGGGCGCGCTCGAACACTTCGACCGGCTGACCCCCGGAGATGAGGTGCTGGTCGTTGATGATGACGGCCGGCACCGAATGGATGCCCGCCTCGGTGTACATGCGCTCGCGCTGACGCGTCTCCTCGGCGTATTCGTCGCTCTCGAGAATGGCGCGAGCCCGTGTGGAGTCGAGCCCGGCATCGGCCACGGCACGCAGCAGCACGTCGTGGTCCGACGGGTTCTCGCCGTCGGTGAAGTAGGCCTGCAGCAACCGCTTCTTCAGCGCCTTCTGCAAGGCCTCGCCTTCCAGGTCGGCCCAGTGCAGCAGGCGATGCGCATCGAAGGTGTTCCAGATGCGCTTGCGCTTGCCGAGCCCAAAGGTGAAGCCCACCGCCTCCCCGCGCTGACGAATTGCTTCCGCGTTGGTCTGCGCCTGCTCGGCCGAGATGCCGTACTTGCGCGTCAGGTGCTCGATCGTGTCCTCGCCTTCCGGCGCCATCTGCGGGTTCAGCTCGAAGGGCTGGAAATGCAGCTCGGCCGTGACCTCCGGCGCCACCCGCGCCAGCGCGGATTCCAGCGAGGTCAGCCCGATGGCGCACCAGGGGCAGGAAACGTCGGAGACGAAATCGATCTTGAGGTGGGCAGTCATGGGCGGGATTTTGGGCGGGTTCGTCGGAGGAGCGAGCCGGCTTCAGGGATATCCAGACAGCCGGTGCGGGAACGCAGGGCGGGCCAGCGGCCTACCCCGCTCCGTGGCACTTCTTGTACTTCTTCCCGCTCCCGCAAGGGCACGGGTCGTTGCGCCCCGGCGTGGCTTCCTTGCGGATCGTCTCCACACGCGGGCCCATGCTCTTCCACAGCTGGCGCAGGTCGTACACCGCCCAGATCGCTTCGCCGAAGTCGTCGAGCCGTTTCTGGCTCACGCTGGGCGGGCCGTCCTCGGCGAACATCGACAGCTCGGGCTTGCCGGTGTCGTCCTCGGTCAGGGCGACGATGGACTGCAGCGCGTCGTCGAGCATGCCGGCGGCTTCCTTGTCGCGCGGCGCGGCCCAGTCGTCGGGGAAGTTCTCGACGGCATACATGAAGCCCAGCGCCCACACCTGGGCAAAGGACGGGATGGCCTCGCCCTCGACCTCGGCGCGCTCCTCCTCGGGCAACGACGCGATGGCGCCGCGGGTGTCGAGCACCTCGGGCTGGAAGCTGCGGTCGTCGTCGAGCTGCTGCACGTCGGCATCGAGCGCCTGCTCGATCTCCTGCCAGCGGCGCTTCCAGTGCCAGACGAACTCCATCTGCTGCGCCGGCACGAAGCCGTCGCCCAGCAGCACCGGCCAGTATTCGGAAGGCGCGATGGCGCGGCGGGAGCACACGAGTGCGGCGAGGAAGCCCTCGCAGAACTCCCATTGCGGAATCTCCTCGTCCTTCTCGCGCATGGCGTCGAGCAGGGTGTCGAGCAGGTCGAAATCCTCGGGGCCGAGGGCCTCGCGGTCGGTCGAAGGGGTGGGCGCGTCGGGCGCGGCGTCGGAATTCGTGGTCATGGAGATGGCGGATTGAGCCCTCTATGATGCAGCAGGCTCCCGGAGACCCCCATTTCAACCCCCACGTTTTCGATCTTTCCGGCCCGCTACACGGCCTTTGTCCTGTGCCTTGTCGGGCTCGCGGCCAGCCTGGTCGCGGTGTTGCTGCTGCCGCAGGCCTGGTTCGGCTGGCTCGCGCTCACGGCGTTCGCCACGCTCAGCGGCACCGGCGTGCACGACCTGCGGCAGGAGCGCCATGCCATCCTGCGCAACTACCCGGTCATCGGCCACCTGCGCTTTCTGCTGGAGTACATCCGGCCGGAGATGCGCCAGTACTTCATCGAAAGCGACAGCGAAGCCGCGCCCTTCTCGCGCGCGCAGCGCTCATTGGTGTACCAGCGCGCCAAGGGCGAACCCGACAACCGGCCCTTCGGCACGCAGCTCGACGTGACCATCGCCGGCTACGAGTGGATCAACCACTCGATGCAGCCGACGACCCTGGCCGACCACGACTTCCGCATCGTCATCGGCGGCACGCCCAACCCGGCCACGCCCTCGGGCTACACCTGCACGCAGCCCTACAGCGCGAGCGTCTTCAACATCTCGGCGATGAGCTTCGGTGCGCTGTCAGCCAATGCGATCCTCGCGCTCAACCAGGGCGCGAAGATGGGCGGCTTCGCGCACGACACCGGCGAAGGCTCGATCTCGCAGCACCACCGCGTGCACGGCGGCGACCTGATCTGGGAGATCGGCTCGGGCTACTTCGGCTGCCGCAACGACGATGGCAGCTTCAGCGAAGAGCGCTTCACCGTGAACGCCCGCGACCCACAGGTGAAGATGGTCGAGATCAAGCTGAGCCAGGGCGCCAAGCCCGGCCACGGCGGCGTGCTGCCGGGGCCGAAGGTGACGGCCGAGATTTCGGCCGCGCGCGGCGTGCCGGTCGGCATCGACTGCATCTCGCCCTCGTCGCACAGCGCCTTCTCGACGCCGGTCGAGATGATGCATTTCATCGCCCGGCTGCGCGAGCTCTCGGGCGGCAAGCCGACCGGCTTCAAGCTGTGCATTGGCCACCCGTGGGAATGGTTCGCCATCGTCAAGGCGATGCTGGCCACCGGCATCACGCCGGACTTCATCGTGGTCGACGGTGCCGAGGGCGGCACCGGTGCGGCGCCGGTCGAGTTCATCGACCACGTCGGCGCGCCACTGCAGGAAGGCCTGCTGCTGGTGCACAACACGCTGGTGGGCGCGGGCCTGCGCAGCCGCGTCAAGATCGGCTGCGCGGGCAAGGTGATCACCGCCTTCGACCTGGCGCGGATGATGGCGCTGGGCGCCGACTGGTGCAACGCGGGCCGCGGCTTCATGATGGCATTGGGCTGCATCCAGGCGCAGAGCTGCCACACCGGCCACTGCCCCACCGGCGTGACCACGCAGGACCCGGTGCGCCAACAGGCGCTGGTGGTGCCCGACAAGGCCGAGCGGGTGCGCAACTTTCACCGCAGCACGCTGCACGCGTTGCAAGAACTGGTGCAGGCCGCGGGGCTCGACCACCCGCAGCAGATCACCGCGCACCACATCGTGCGGCGCATCTCCGACACCGAGGTGCGGCTGCTGAGCAACCTGATCATGCAGGTGCAACCCGGCGCCCTGCTCGGCCCGCTCGACCACCAGCACACCGTGTTCCGCATGTACTGGCCGCTGGCCAGCGCGCACAGCTTCCAGCCGATGCCGCAGGACATGCCCGAGCCGGTCGACCAGGCGCTGGCTGCATGACCCCTTGGAAACGCGGCGGACGCATGCGCAAGGGCGTGGCATCGGCGCCCGCGCCGCTCGACACAGGCCTGCCGGAGGCGACGCCGGGCGACTACGCCGCGTTCCTGCGCAGCATGCTGCCGCGCCAGCCGCAACTGGTGGCCAGCCACCGTCTCGGTGCCGAGCGCGTCTGGCTCAAGAAGGCCGGGCCGCGCCACGGCAAATGGGGCTACCGGCTGCTCGGCCTGATTGCCCGCACGCTGCGGCTCGACGTGCTCACGCCCGTGCCCAACCCCGGCGGCGAGGCCGCCATCGGCATCGAAAGCCGGCGCCTCAGCGAGCTGGCCGCGGCCGGGCTGCGCGTGCCGGTGGTGCTGGCGCAGCAGGCCGATGGCCTGTTGATGTCCGACCTGGGCGAGAGCCGCGCGACCGTGGTCGTGCTGCGCGAGCGCCTGGAGCAGGCGGCCGCCGTCGGGCCCGCTGCGCTGCTGGCCGCCTGGCGCGACGGTCTGGACGCCATCGCCACCGTGCATGCGCGCGGCATGTACCTCAGCCAGGCCTTCGACCGCAACCTGGTGCAGTGCCCGGACGGCGTGATCGGCTACATCGACTTCGAGGACGACCCCGGGGAGACGTTGGGCCTGGCCGACTGCCAGGTGCGCGACTGGCTCAGCTATTTGCACTCCACCGCGATGATGGTGCGCGCCGCCTCGCCCCAGGCCGCGGGCGACCACTGGCACGCGGTACAGGCCGACGCCAGCGACCCGGTGCGCGAGCGCATCGCCCACGCGGCTCGGCGCATGCGCTGGCTGCGACATCTGCCCGAAGGGCGGCGCTGGGGACGCGACACGCAGCGGGTGCGTGCGTCAGCGCGGCTGCTCGGGCGCTGGTACACGTCTGGCGTCTGAAGACCCCGCCGCTGCGTGGTGGCTCAGCGTTCGGGCGTCGAGCCGGCTTCGATGGCGGTCCGGAGATCGGCCGGCAGCTCAATCGCGCGGTGGGTCTCGAGCGAGGTCGTGACCAGCACCTGCTCCACGCGCATGCGCAGCTCCTCGCCGCCGTCGGCCGCGCGGCCCACGCAGCGCAGGTCGAGCGTCAGCGAACGGCCGCCCAGCCGCTTCACCGCCAACTGCAGCCGGACGCGGTCCCCCATGCGGCTGACCGCGCGGAACTCGGCCTCCAGCCGCACGGTCGGCAGGCCGATGCGGCGCTCGACGATCAGCCGCCGATAGCCCACGCCGAGGCCCTCCTCGACCCAGTCCTCGACCAGGCCGTTGAACATCACGAAGTACTGCGGATAGAACACGATGCCGGCCGGATCGCAGTCGGAGAACCGGATCAGGCGCTCGCGAACGAAGGGCGCGGCGCTCATGGCGCGTCCTGCAGCAGGTGCACCCGCAGCGCACCGAGCTGCGCATGCAGCTGCTGCACCGTGGCACCGTCGAGCGCCGAGAACATCCCGAGGATCCACTCCTCGTGCTCCTTCGCCATGGATTCGAAGGCGCGCCGGCCTTGGGGCGTCAGGCTGACGATCCAGGAGCGCCGGTCGTCCGGGCTGCTGCGGCGCGTGACGGCGCCCTCGCGCTCGAGCTCGTCGGTGAGGGCGGTCACGTTGCCGCCCGTCACCATCAGGTAGCGCGACAGCGCCCGCATCGAGAGGCCCTCGCGGTAGCGGTGCAGTTGCGCCAGGTAGTCGAAGCGCGCCAGCGTGATGCCGAAGCGCTCGCGCAGCCGGGTCCGGATCTCGCGTTCGATCTGGGTCGTGGTGGCGAGCATGCGCAACCAGAGCCGGAGCACCGCGTGGTCGCCGCTGCCGGCACGCGCCTCGTGGCCGAGCTCGCTGGCGCGGCTGAGCAAGGTGTGCGAGGGGTCGTGGGCCTTCATGACTGGGCGTCCCGTGTGGTGCCGGCGCGCTCAGCGCTGGCGGTCCCAGGTGCTCGGCGTCACGCCGCGCTCGCGCAGGCGAAACTTCTGCACCTTGCCGTTCTCGGTGCGCGGCAGGTCGTCGACCAGGTCGATGTAGCGCGGGATCGCGAAGTACGGCAGGCGGCCGTCGCAGTAGCCGGCGAGGTCGGCGGGCGTGACGGCGGCATCGGGCCGCAGGATGACCGAGGCCATCACCTCGTCTTCCGCCAACTCGGAGCGCACGGGGTACACCACCACCGTCGCCACCGCCGGATGACCTTGCAGCACCTGCTCGACCTCGTACGACGAGATGTTCTCGCCGCGTCGCCGGATCGCATCCTTCAGCCGGTCGATGAAGCGGAAGGCGCCGTCGGACTCGCGCACCACCCGGTCGCCGGTGTGGAACCACAGGTTGCGCCAGGCCTCCACCGTCTTGTCCGGCACGTTGAAGTAGCCGGTCGCGAAGGCGAAGGGTTCGTCGGCGCGCAGCAGCAGTTCGCCGGCCTCGCCGTCGGGCAGCGGCGCGTCGAGGGCATCCGCCACCCGCGCCTCGAAGCCGGGCTGCAGCCAGCCCATGACGCCGGCGCGTTCGCTGTCCGGTCGGGTGGCGATGACGAAGTTGGTTTCGGTCGAGCCGTAGCCTTCGAGCAGCCTGACGCCGGTGCGCTCGCGGAAGGCGGCACCGGCCGAGGCCGGCACGCCGGGACCGAGCCCGGTGCGCACCCGGTGCGCCCGCTCGCCCGCGCCGGCCGGCTGGGCCAGCAGGATCGGCACCATCGCGCCGAGCAGGTAGACCACCGTGGCGCCGCAGCCCTGCATCGCGGGCCAGAAGCCCGAGGCCGAGAAGCGCGGCAGGAACACCACCTCGCCGCCCGTGAGCGAGGCCTGGGCGAAGGTGTTGAGCGCATTGATGTGGAACAGCGGCAGCGTGGTGGCGAGCACGTCGTCGGCGCCTAGCCCGAGGATGCGCGCGGTGTTGGCGCCCCAGCCGTGATACTGCGCATGCGGACACACCACGCCCTTGGCCGGGCCGGTGGTGCCGGAGGTGTAGAGGATGGCAAGCGGCTCGCCCGGCTGCACCGCCGCGGGGGCCACCGCATCGCCGGCCTCCGGATAGGCCTCGCAGCGCAGGCCCTGGGGCGCGGACATCGGCGCCTCGCCGCCCACCACCCAGACGCATTCGAGCGCGGTGCCGGCCAGATCGGCGGTCTGCAGCCGATCGAGGAAAGGCGCTTCCATCACCATCAGCCGCGCGCCGCTGTCGGCCAGGAAATACGCGATCTGCGGCCCCATCGAGGCGGAATTGATCGGCACCGACACCGCACCGATCCAGCCGCAGGCCAGGAAGACCTCCAGGAACTCGGCCCGGTTGCCGCACAGGATCGCCACCCGGTCGCCGCGTCCGACACCGGCGGCCTGCAGCGCGGCGGCCCGCCGGGCCACGGCGTCCACCGCGCCGGCATGGGTCCAGCGCACGCCGCCGACCGTCATCAGCGGCCGCTCACCCAGGGCCGCGGCCTGCCGCTGCAGCAGCTGCGGCACGGTGCGCTCGGCCAGCGGCCAGGCTTGATCGGGCGGGCGCGCGGCGGTGTCAGTCATGGGTTCCGCCACCCAGGTAGGTTGCCTGCACCCGCGGATCGCTCGCCAGCGACTGCGAAGCGCCATGCAGCGCGATCTCGCCGGTCTCCAGCACATAGCCTTCGTCGGAACTCTCCAGCGCCGCGCGTGCGTTCTGCTCCACCAGCAGGATCGACACGCCGTCGTCGCGCAGGCTACGCACGATGGCGAGGATGTCGCGCACGATCAGCGGCGCGAGCCCGAGGCTGGGCTCGTCGAGCATCAGCAGCCGCGGGCCCGACATCAGCGCACGGGCCACCGCCAGCATCTGCCGCTCGCCGCCCGAGAGCGTGTCGGCGCGCTGGGCCTTGCGTTCCGCCAGCCGCGGGAAGCGCTCGTAGACGGAGCCCAGCCGCTTCTTCAGCACGTCGCTCTTGAGCCGCCGCGAGAAGGCGCCCAGCTGCAGGTTGTCCAGCACGCTGAGCTCGCCGAAGAGCTCGCGCTTCTCGGGCACCAGCACCAGGCCGCGCTCCACCCGCGACTCGACGTCCAGGCCGTGCAGGTCTTCGCCTTCGAAGCGCAGCACGCCCTGGGACGGCAACAGGCCCATGGCCGCGGCCAGCAGCGTGGTCTTGCCCGCGCCGTTGGGTCCGATCACCGACACGATCTGGCCCTTGTCGAGCGAGAGCGACACACCCCGCACCGCATCGACCTGGCCGTACGAGACGTGCAGATCGCCGATCTCCAGCATGGCCGCGCTCATACGACGCTCCCGAGGTAGGCCGCCTGCACGCGCTCGTCGGCGCGCACCGCTGCGGGCACGCCTTCCACCAGCTTGGCGCCGAAGTTCATCACCACCAGGCGGTCGACGAGTTTCATGACGAAGTCCATGTCGTGTTCGACGATGAGGATGGTCACGCCCTCCTCCCGAAGCTTGCGCAGCAGCTCGCCCAGCGCCATCTTTTCCTTGCGGCGCAGGCCGGCCGCCGGCTCGTCGAGCACCAGCAGCACCGGGTCGGCCGCCAGCGCGCGGGCGATCTCCAGGATGCGCTGCGTCCCCAGCGGCAGGCTGCCCGCCAGCTCGTGAGAGCGGTCGCTCAGCCCGATGCGCGCCAGTTGGCGCTGCGCCTCCTGCAGCACCTGCTGCTCCTCGGCCCGGTCGAGCCGCAGCCCGGCCTTGAGCACGCCGGCGCCGGTGCGCGCATAGGCGCCGAGCGCGACGTTGTCCAGCAGCGTCATCTGCGGACGCAGCTTCACGTGCTGGAAGGTGCGCGCCAGGCCCAGCCGCGCGACCTCGCGCTGCGGCAGGCCGGCGATGTCGCGATCGAGGAAGCGCACCTTGCCGGCCGTCATCGGCGCGGTGCAGGTCAGCAGGTTGAACATGGTCGACTTGCCCGCGCCGTTGGGGCCGATCAGGCCGATGATCTCGCCGGCGTTCACCTCGAAGCTCACGTCGTTCACCGCCACCAGGCCACCGAAGCGCTTGACCGCGCCCTCGACCGACAGGATGCGGGTGCCGCGCACCGGCAGCGCGCGCTGCGGCAGCGGCGCCACCGGTTCGACAGGCGCCGTGGCCGGCGGCGCCTGGAAGCGACCCTTGGTGATGCGCCGCACGAAGCCCATCAGCCCACTGCGCGCGAAGTGCAGCAGCAGGATGAACAGCGTCGCGAAGGCGATGGCCTCGAGCTGGCCGGCGCGTTGGGTCAACATCGGCAGCACGTCCTGCAACCCGTTCTTGAGCACCAGCACCAGCGCCGCACCGACGAGCGCACCCGTGAGCTGACCGAGTCCGCCGGCCACCGCCATCAGCAGGTACTCGATGCTGGCGCGCACGTCGAAGGGCGCCGGGCTCACGAAGCGGTTCATGTGGGCGTAGAGCCAGCCCGCGACGCCCGCCAGCAGCGCCGCGGTGACGAACAGCGTGAGCCGCACGCGGTAGGCGTCGGCCCCCACGCTGGCCAGCAGCGTCGCGCCACCGCGCAGCCCGCGGATGGCGCGGCCCGGGCGCGACTGCAGCAGGTTATGGCTGAACAGGAAGGCCAGGCCGACGATGCTCCAGATCAGGTAGTAGATCGAGCGCGGGTCCGACAGCACCCAGGTGCCGACGCGCAGCGCGGGGATGTTGGACAGCCCGGTGTGCCGGCCCAGCGCATCGACGTTGCCGAAGAGCATCGCGATGGAGAGGCCCCACGCGATGGTGGACAGCGGCAGGAAGTGCCCGCCCAGGCGCAGCGTGAGCATGCCGATGGCCAGCGCCGACAGCCCGGTGAGCAGCAGCGCGAACAGCAGCCCGATCCAGGGCGAGAGCCCCTGCGTGGTGGTGAGCCAGGCCGTCGCGTAGGCCGCGATGCCGACGAAGGCGGCCTGCCCGAAGGAGGTGGCCCCGCCCACGCCGGTCAGCAGCACCAGGCCGAGCGCGACCAGCGCGCCGATGCCGATGTCGTTCATCAACGAGACGGTGAAGTTGCCGGCCACGAGCGGCGCCAGCGCGAAGGCCAGCATCAGCAGGCCGAGCCAGAGGCGGCGCGAGAAGCGGGTGTTCATTGGTCCACCTCGTCTTCTTCCTCTTCCGAATGCACGCTCAGGAAGGAGCGCAGCATCAGGACCGGGATCAACAGGCTGAAGACGATCACGTCCTTCAGGGCACCGCTCCAGAACGACGCGAAGCTCTCGACGAGGCCGACCGCGATCGCCCCGATCGCGGTGATCGGGTAGCTCACCAGGCCGCCGATGATGGCCGCCACGAAGGCCTTCAGGCCGATGATGAAACCGGAGTCGTAGTACATCGTGGTCACCGGCGCGATCAGCACGCCGATCAGTCCGGCCAGCAGCGACGCGCAGCCGTACGCCAGGATGGCGGTGCGCGCCGGCCGGATGCCGACAAGCCGCGCCCCCACCCGGTTCACGGCCGTGGCCCGCAGCGCCTTGCCGGCCACGGTGCGCTCGAACACCAGGAAGAACAGGCCGCTCAGCACCACGGCCGAGCCGACCATCAGGATCACCTGCGCGCTGACGGTGAAGCCGTCGCCCAGGGTCAGCACGCCCGAAGCCAGCGGCTGGGTGCGCGAGCCCTCGGGCCCGAAGAACAGCAG
>CALRYR010000019.1:0-17990 GCA_943372425.1 Variovorax sp. YR752
GGGTGCTCGGCCAGCGCTTCGCGGCGGTAGCGCTCGAAAAGCTCGACATCGCCCAGCTGCTCGATGCCGATGAGCCCCGATCGCACGCCATCGTCGATGTCGTGCGCGTTGTAGGCGATCTCGTCGGCGAGGTTGCACAGCTGGGCCTCGAGGCTGGGCTGGGTCCGGTCGAGGAAGCGATGGGCGACACCGTTCGGCTCGGCCGCCTCGATCTGCTCGGCGTTCGGGCGCGAGCAGTGCTTGAGGATGCCTTCGCGTGTCTCGAAACTGAGGTTGAGGCCGTCGTACTGCGGGTAGCGGTGCTCGAGCGTGTCGACCACGCGCAGGCTCTGCAGGTTGTGCTCGAAACCGCCGTGCTCGCGCATGCACTCGTCGAGCGCGTCCTGGCCCGCGTGGCCGAACGGCGTGTGCCCCAGGTCGTGCGCAAGGGCGATGGCCTCGACCAGATCCTCGTTCAGCTTCAATGCGCGCGCGATGGAGCGCGCCAGTTGCGCGACCTCGAGCGAATGCGTCAGTCGGGTGCGGAACAGGTCGCCTTCGTGGTTGAGGAAGACCTGCGTCTTGTAGACCAGCCGGCGAAAGGCGGTGGAGTGAACGATGCGGTCGCGGTCGCGCTGGAAGTCGTCGCGCGTGGGCGCGGCCGGCTCCGGATGGCGACGGCCGCGCGAGCGGGCCGGATGGCTGGCGAACGGGGCGAGTCCGCTCATGGCCGCTCGCCGGAACACGCCGCCTTCACGCCGCGCCGCATGCCGCCAAGACCTCGCGCACCATCGCCTCGGGTGCCGCGCGCATCACCGCGGAGCCGGGCTTGTCGATCACCACGAAGCGGATCTCGCCGCCCTCGGACTTCTTGTCGATGCGCATCAGCTCGAGGTAGCGCTCGGCACCGAAGCGCGGCGCGACGATCGGCAGGCCGGCGTTCTCAATCAGGCGCGTCAACCGCTGCACGAAGGCGCTGTCGACGCCGCCGAGCCGCTGCGACAGCTGGGCCGCCATCACCATGCCGCAACCGACCGCCTCGCCATGCAGCCACTCGCCGTAGCCCAGCGCCGATTCGATCGCATGGCCGAAGGTGTGGCCGAAATTCAGGATGGCGCGCAGCCCGCTCTCGCGCTCGTCCTGCCCCACCACCTCCGCCTTGATCTCGCAACTGCGCCGCACCGCATGCGCCATCGCGGCCGGGTCCTGCGCGCGCAGCGCCGACAGGTTCGCCTCGATCCAGTCGAAGAAGGCCATGTCGTAGATCGGCCCGTACTTGATGACTTCGGCCAGCCCCGCGCTGAGCTCGCGCGGCGGCAGCGTCTTCAGCGTCGCGAGGTCGCACAGCACCAGCTGCGGCTGGTAGAAGGCGCCGATCATGTTCTTGCCCAGCGGGTGGTTGATGGCCGTCTTGCCGCCCACCGACGAATCCACCTGCGCGAGCAGCGTCGTCGGCACCTGGACGAAGGGCACGCCGCGCATGTAGCTCGCGGCGGCGAACCCCGTCATGTCGCCGACCACGCCGCCGCCGAGGGCGAACAGCACCGTCTTCCGGTCGCAGCCGTGGCCCAGCAAGGCGTCGAAGATCCGGTTGAGCGTGGCCCAGTCCTTGTGGGCCTCGCCGTCCGGCAGTTCGAGCACGTGTACGGCGTTGAAGCGGCCGGTCAGCGCCTTCTGCAGCGCGGCCGTGTAGAGCGGGCCAACGGTGGTGTTGGTGACGATCAAGGCGCTCGCGGCTTTCGGCACGGCCTTGAAGCTGTCGGGCTCGTCGAGCAGGCCGGCACCGATCAGGATCGGGTAACTGCGCTCGCCGAGCGCGATGTCGACACGCTGAGGCGCCGCGGGAGAAACCGGTGTGAGCATCCCGCGAGTTTAGGCGCTGGGACGTGGCGCCGGTTGGCGTCTCAGGGCGTCGGGCCGCGCTCGGGGGCTGGATTCGCGCGGACCACGTCGGCCGCTTCGAGTTGCTCGACAAGCTTCGCCACGAGCGTGGCGATCGAGGGACGTCCGGTCTCGATCGTGGTGTGGGCGACCTCGCGGTAGAGCGGGTCGCGCACGGCGTGCAGTTCCTTCAGGCGCTGGAGCGGGTCCGCCACCTGCAGCAGGGGCCGCTTGGTGTCGTGGCGCAGGCGCTTGAGCAGGTCTTCCGGCGAAGAGCGGAGGTAGACGACATGCGTCCGCTCCCGGAGATGCTGGCGATTGGCGGCGCGCAGCACCGAGCCGCCGCCGGTGGCCATCACGCCGAGCCGCAGCGACGACGTGAGATCGGCCAGCACCTGCTCCTCGACGTCGCGGAAGGCGTCTTCCCCTTCGCGCTCGAAGAACTGGCGGATCGTGCAACCGATCCGGTCCTCGATGCAATGGTCGCTGTCGACGAAGCGCCAACCCAACTGCTGTCCGAGCCGCCGCCCGATGGCGGACTTTCCGGAACCCGGCAATCCGACGAGAGCGATCGTCGGCGCACCGACGACGCTAACGTTCTCCACGCTTCATCAACGTGCGGCGTTGCGGTCGGTGATCATCTTCGGCGTGATGAAAACCAGCATTTCAGTCTTGTTGTAGGTCCGTTCGCGGGTCCGGAACAGGGCGCCCAGGTAAGGCACTTCGCCCAACACCGGGATCCGCGATTCGTTGTTGCTCTCGGTCATTTCGAAGATACCACCGATCACCACCGTGCCGCCGTTCTCGACCAGCACCTCGGTCTGCACGTGCTTGGTGTTGATCGCGAAGCCGGCCGTGGTCTGCTGACCCACCGTGTCCTTGTTGACGTCCAGCGTCAGGATGATGTTGCCTTCGGGCGTGATCTGCGGCGTCACTTCCAGCTTGAGGTTGGCCTTGCGGAAAGCGATGGAGGTCGCACCGCTGGAGGTCGCCACCTGGTACGGTAGTTCGGTGCCCTGCTCGATGAGCGCCTTGGTCTGGTCGGCCGTGACGACACGCGGGCTGGACACCACCTTGCCCTTGCCATCCGCCTCGAGCGCCGAGATTTCCAGGTTGAGCATGCGCGAGAGGCTGGAGTTGAACAGCGAAATCGCGAAAGTGCCCGCCGCGTTGCCGTTGCCCGACACGCCAGTCGACGGCAGGTTCACGAAATTGCTCTGGGTGAACTGCGGGAAAGCGACCGTGGGACTGGTTGACGTGCTGGTGGTCACGCCATTCGTGGTGGTGGTGGTGGTGCCGCCGCCCGTCACGTTCGGATAGGTGCCCACCGAACTGCGCGAGTTGATTGAGCCGCCGCCCAGCCTCGCACCCAGCGACTTGCTGAAGGTGTCCGACGCTTCGACGATCCGCGCTTCGATCAGCACCTGGCGCACGGGAACGTCGAGCTTCTGGATCAGTTCGGCGACCTGCGCCAGGCGCGTGGGCACGTCGGAGACGAACAGCTGGTTGGTGCGCGACTCCGCGATCACGCTGCCACGTGGGCTCAGGATGCGTGAGGCGTTGGAACCACCACCGCCACCACCACCGGCGCTCGCGCCCGTGCCGGTCAGGCCCTGCGCGATGATCAATGCCTTCGTGTAGTTGAGCTGGAACGACTGCGTGCGCAGGGGTTCGAGGGTTTCGATGGCCGCCTTGGCTTCGAATTCCATCTTCTCCTTGGCGTTGATCTCGTCCTTCGGCGCAATCCACAGCACGCTGCCGTTCTTGCGCATGCCGAGGTTCTTCGCCTGCATGATGATGTCGAGCGCCTGGTCCCAAGGCACATCCTTCAGGCGCAGCGTCAGCGCACCGGTCACCGAATCGGAAGTGACGATGTTGAAGTTGGTGAAGTCGGCGATGACCTGCAGCAGCGAACGAATCTCGATGTTCTGGAAGTTCAGCGAGAGCTTTTCACCGTTGTAGCCGACGCCCTGCGTCAGCTTGGTCGGATCGATCTTGCGAGGCCGCACTTCGACGACGAACTGGTTCTCGCTCTGGTAGGCGCTGTGCTCCCACTCGCCCTTGGGTTCGATCGTCATGCGCACACGATCGCCGGCTTGCTGCGCAGTGATCAGTTGCACCGGCGTGCCGAAGTCCGCCACATCGAGGCGGCGGCGCAGGCCCTCGGGCAGGGTCGACTTGGTGAATTCGACAACGAGGTTCTTGCCTTGCTGACGAATGTCGACGCCCACCTGGTTGTTCGCCAGATCGACGATCACACGGCCGGTGTTGTCCGCGCCCAGGCGGAAATCGACATCGCGCAGCGGCAGGGTGTCGCGGTTGCGGTTCTCGGCGAAGCTGGCCGAGGCCGACGTGGCCAGGGCAGCGCCAGCCACCGGCTCGAGCGCCACGAGCAGCGAACGGCCTTGAATCTCGGTCTTGTAGGCCGTGGCCTGTTTCAGGTTCAGCACGAGTCGGGTGCGCTCACCGGCCTGGACCACGTTGATCGAACTCAGGTTGCCCTGGTTCACTTCGACGGCCGAGCGTCCGATCGCGTTGCTGACGCCCGGGAAATCGAGCGCGATGCGTGCCGGCGTCTGGATGGCAAAGCCGGCAGGCGTCGTGCTCAGTGCCCGCGTGAAGTCGATGCGCACGACCTCTGAGCCGGACTGCATCGACGTGGTGACCGATTCGATCGCGTTCTGCGCTTGCGCTGCCGCCATGGCGGCGAACATCCCGAGCATGAGGCCGGCACCGCGGAGCCACCGTGCAACCATCGCTTTTTGTTGACTCATTTCGACCTCTCTTGCAATTCCAGCGTCGCGACGCGTTCGATCCACTCGCCGGCGGCGTCCTGCACGATCTCACGCAAGGCGAGTTCGGTTTCGTTGATGCGGGTGATGCGCCCGTAATTCAGCCCGAGATAGTTGCCGACGCGCACTTGATAGAGCAGCTTGTCCACACGGACCAGGGCGATCGGTTGCCCGTTTCGGCTCATGCTGCCAACCATCGCCATCGCGTCGAGCGGGTACGACTCGAGCGCCTCCTTGCGGCGTGCGAGTTCGGGGCCGATCAGCCCCGAAGTGCTGGGCTGCGCCGAATCGCGGCGCAGGGCCTGCGTCAGCTTCTGGCTGTTGAAGGGATCGAAGGCGGCACCCTCGGTGTAGGCCTGCGGCGTGAACTTCTTGGGTTCGGTGAGCGGCGTGACGGTCGGCCGCACCTTGGCGCGCTCCTCGGCCATCCACTGCTGCAGATCCTGCTGTTCGCCGCCCCAGCATCCGCTGAGCGCGACGACAGCGGCGCAGAGGCCCAACGCTTTGGCGCTTCTCATTTCTTCTTTGCTCCGGATGCCGCTGCACGTCGCTGAGTGGCCTGCTCTTCATCGTCGAGGTAGCGGTAGGTGCGTGCGGTGGCGTCCATCGTCAGTGCGCCATCCTTCTGCGGTGTGATCGAGAGATTGTTCAAGGTGACGATGCGCGAGAGGTTGGCAACGTCGGCCACGAAGGCACCCATGTCGTGATAGCTGCCGGTGACGCGCACCGCAATCGGCAGTTCCGCGTAATAGTCGCGAACCGACACCTGGCCCGGACGGAACAACTCGAACTGCAGGCTGCGGCCGAGACCGGCCTGGTTGATGTCGGACAGCAGAGCGTCCATCTCGGCCTTGCTGGGCAACTGCTTCTCGAGCAGCGTCACGTACTGCTGGGCCTGCTCGCGTTGCTTCTTCAGGAGGTCGAGGTTGGCCGCTTGCGCCACCTTCTTCTGGTAGTCGGCGCGCAGGGTCACTTCCTTCGCGCGTTCCGCTTCCAGTTCGTCGTTCGAGTTGGTCAGCCAGACGAACCACAGCGCGACCAGCACGAGCGCCGTGACGGCGACGCACAGGAGGTAGCGCGGAACCGCTGGCCAGACCGAGGGGTCGTTGGGATTGAGGCCCTTGAACTGGTCGGAAAAGCGCCGCAGCGCGTCACCGATGTCGACTTTAGGGACGGATTTTCTGGTCGCCATTCACGCTCCCCTTAGCCTTTGGCGGGCGCCGCAGCGCCCTTGACCGGCACAGCCGCTGCACCGGCAGCCGGCTTCTGGACGTCGGTCGGGCGCTTCAGGCCGATGCGCATCGTGAAGTTCGCGACCCGACGCTGGTCACGCGGACTCAGCGCAACGGTCCCGGCCGTGATCTCGACGAGTTCGGGCTTCACCAGCCATGGGCTGCTGTTGCCAAGATTGCGCAGCAACTCGGACACGCGTTCGTTCGACTGCGCCATGCCCTGCAGCGTGACGGCCCGGTCGTCCTGCTTCATGCTCGCGAGATACACGCCGTCCGGCAGTTGCCGCACCAGTTCGTTCAGCAGATGGACCGGCATGTTGCGGTCGCCCTGCAGGTCTTCGACGGCCTGCTGGCGTGCCTTGAGGGCCGCGATTTCGGCCTGCAGCGTCGCGATTTCCTTGATCTCGGATTCGAGCTTCTTGATCTCGGTCTGCAGGTAGTTGTTCTTCGCCTGCTGGCTGGAGATCTGCGCCTGGAACCAGACATAGCCAGCGCCGGCGAGCAGGCCGCCCAGCAACGCTGCGGCGCCGAGCGTGGCGTAAAAACTCTCGCGGCGACGCTTGCGCGCAGCCTCACGGTGCGGCAGTAGGTTGATCAGGATCACTGCAGGAACCTCCGCATCGCCAGGCCGCACGAGGTGAGATAGGACGGCGCCTCGCGCTTGACCTTCTTCTCGCGGATGCCTGCGCTGATTTCCATGCCGTCGAACGGGTTCACGAGCGAGCACGCGAATGACGTCTGGCGCGTCACCGCGCTGGTCAGTCCCGGAAGTGCGGCGGAGCCGCCCGCGAGCAGAACGTAGTCGACCCGGTTGTGCGGCGTGCTGGTGAAGAAGAACTGCAGGGCCCGCGCGATTTCCTGGGCAATGCTGGCCACGAAAGGCTTGAGTACGCCGGCGTTGTAGTCGTCGGGCAGGTCACCGCTGCGCTTCTTGGCTTCGGCCTCTTCGACCGAGAAGCCGTATTGGCGAACGATGAGCTGCGTCAGCTGTGCGCCGCCGAAAGCCTGATCGCGGTCGTACAGCACTTCCTGGTTGCGCAAGACCTGCATGCTGGTCGTGTAGGCGCCGACTTCGAACAGTGCCACGACAGCGTCGCGCCCCTGGCTGGGCAGTTGCTCGATGAGCCGCGCCGTGGCCAGCCGCGAGGCGTATGACTCCACGTCGAGAATCATGGCTTTGAGGCCGGCTGCTTCGGCCAAGCCTTGACGATCCTGCACCTTTTCCTTGCGCGAGGCGGCAATCAGCACCTCGACGTCGCCAGCCGAGCTGGCGCTTTGGCCCACGACGCAGAAGTCGAGGCTCACTTCGTCGAGCGAGAAGGGGATGTACTGGTTCGCCTCCGATTCGACCTGAAGCTCGAGTTCCTGCTCGCTCATGCCACCCGGGAGGATGATTTTCTTGGTGATGACCGCCGAAGGCGGTAGCGCGAGCGCCACATTGCGTGTTTTGGTGCCACTCTTGCGGACAACCCGGCGCACTGCCTCGGCCACTTCGTCGAACTTCTCGACGTTGCCGTCAGTGATCCAGCCGCGCTCCAGAGGCTCGATCGCACAGCGCTCCAGCACCAGCTTTCCGCCGGCATCGCGGCCCAGTTCGACCAGCTTGACGCTGGACGAACTCACGTCCAGCCCGACCAATGGCGCGGGCTGACGACGAAACAACGATCCAAAAGCGGTCAAGGTCTATCCCATCCGTTTGTAACGATTGGAAAAATTTGCGTATGGTTGCATGCTAGCAGCAACATCCCGTGACCTCCAAGAATCCCGATAGGGGGGGACGCCGAGAACGTTGTCAAAAGTTAACGCAAACGTTCGGTTCTGCAACTTACGTGACGCGAGGCGTATTTCGGCGCATTGCCGCTCAGCGAGCCCCCACTCGCCAAGTCGGCGTTTTTATAATGCGCGGTGACTCAGCCCCCCTCCATGCCCGACGCTCCCCGCCCTGCGCGCCCCAAAAAACCCACCCCGACACCGACACGTCCTCGCTGGCTGACCTGGCTGCTGCGGCTGCTGGCCTGGGCCGTCGGGATCGTCGTGGCGGGCGCGGTTGCGATCGTCTGCATCATCGCCGTCGCCTTGGCGGTGGCCTATCCGAACCTTCCCGATATCTCCGAGCTGGCGGACTATCGACCGAAGCTGCCCCTGCGGGTGTTTTCGTCCGAAGGCACGCTGATTGGCGAATTCGGTGAGGAGCGCCGCAACCTCACGCCGATCTCCACCATCCCGAAGGTCATGAAGGACGCCGTCCTGGCGGCGGAAGACGCGCGTTTCTACGACCACGGCGGGGTCGACTACAAGGGCCTGGTGCGTGCCGGCCTGGCCAACATGAACCGCATCAAGAGCCAGGGCGCGTCCACCATCACGATGCAGGTGGCGCGCAATGTCTACCTCAGCTCCGAGAAGACGCTGACGCGCAAGATCTACGAGGTGCTGCTGACCTTCAAGCTCGAGCACCTGCTGAGCAAGGACCAGATCTTCGAGATCTACCTGAACCAGATCTACCTCGGCAACCGCGCCTACGGCTTCGCTGCCGCCTCGGAGGCCTACTTCGGCAAGCCGTTGAAGGACATCTCGATCGCCCAGGCGGCGATGCTGGCCGGCCTGCCGAAGGCGCCCGGCGCCAACAACCCGGTCAACAACCCGTCACGCGCGCGCGGCCGCCAGCTGTACGTAATCGACCGCATGCGCGACGCCGGCTTCATCACCGCTGAGCAGGCGACCGAGGCCAAGAAGGAAGAACTGCACCTGCGCGACGGCGCCGACCCGACGCGCCTGCATGCGGAATACGTGGCGGAAACCGTCCGCCAGCTGATGTACAGCCAGTACGGCGACAGCACCTACACGCGCGGCCTCAACGTCTACACCTCGCTGGTGGCGGACGACCAGGCGGCGGCTTACCGGGCGCTGCGCAAGGGCATCATGGACTACGAGCGCCGGCAGATCTACCGCGGCCCCGAGAAGTTCGTCGACCTGCCCACCGACCCGAAGGAGCTGGACGAGGCCGTCGACGACGCGCTGGCCGAGCACCCCGACAACGGCGACGTGATGGCGGCCGTGGTGTTGAAGGCAGGTCCCAAGGAGATCGTGGCGGTGCGCGCCAATGGCGAAACGCTCCAGATCACCGGCGATGGGCTCAAGCCGGCGCAGTCCGGCCTCTCCGACAAGGCGCCGCCGAACATCAAGGTGCGTCGCGGCGCCGTGATCCGCGTCGCGCGCACACCCAAGAACACCTTCGAGATCACCCAGCTCCCCGAGGTCGAAGGCGCATTCGTCGCGATCGACCCGCGCGACGGCGCCGTGAAAGCGATGGTGGGCGGCTTCGACTTCAGCAAGAACAAGTTTAACCACGTGACGCAGGCCTGGCGCCAGCCAGGTTCGAGCTTCAAGCCCTTCATCTACTCGGCGGCGCTCGAGAAGGGCTTCTCGCCCTCGACGGTGATCAACGACGGCCCCCTCTTCTTCGACGCCGGCACCACGGGCGGCCAGCCCTGGGAGCCGAAGAACTACGACGGCGGCTTCGAAGGCCCGATGTCGATGCGCCGGGCGCTGATGAAGTCCAAGAACATGGTGTCCATCCGCATCCTGCAGTCGATCGGCACCCGCTACGCGCAGGACTGGATCGGCAATTTTGGCTTCGAGAAGGAAAAGCATCCGGCCTACCTGCCGATGGCGCTGGGCGCCGGCTCGGTCACGCCGATGCAGATGGCGACGGCCTATTCGGTCTTCGCCAATGGCGGCTACCGCGTCAACCCGTACCTGATCACCCGCGTGACCGACCACAAGGGCAAGGTCCTGGTCGAGACCCAGCCGCCGCTCCTCAACGAAAGCATGCGCGCCATCCCGCAGCGCAACGCCTTCATCATGGACAGCCTGCTGCAGTCGGTCGCCAGCGGCGGCACCGCCGCCAAGGCGCAAGCCACGCTCAAGCGCCCCGACATCTACGGCAAGACCGGCACCACCAACGACTCGCTCGACGCCTGGTTCGCCGGCTTCCAGCCCACCATGACCGCCATCGCCTGGATCGGCTATGACACCCCCCGCAAGCTGGGCGATCGGGAAACCGGCGGCGGCCTGAGCCTGCCGATCTGGATCAGCTTCATGGAAACCGCCCTCAAGGGCGTGCCGGTGACCGAGCCCACGGCGCCGCCGGGCATCGTGAATGTCGGCGGCGAGCTGTATTACGACGACTACGGCCCGGGCCGTGGCGTGACCAGTCTGGGTGTGGATACCGCTGCGCCAACCGGCGAAGCTGGCGTCGGTGCTCCCATCGGCGCCCCGCCGCCGCCCGAGGAGCGCAACCGCATCCTCGACCTGTTCCGCAATTGAGCTGAGAGCGCCCGGCCGCTCAGGCGGCGAACTCGAGCCGGAGCCCCGACTGCAGCGAGGCTTCGCGCGACAGGTTCGAGAAGAACTCTTCGCCGGTCTTGGTGTCGACCCAGGCGGCGCCGTCGTGCCGGTAGTGGTAGCCACCGGAACGTGCCGCCAGCCAGATTTCCTGCAGCGGCTTCTGCAGGTTGACGATCAGCTGGCTCCCGTTGGGAAAGCTCAAAGTGATCATCCCGCCGACCCGCTGATTGTCGATGTCGGCCTCCGTGGCGTCGTTGATGCGGTCGCAGGCGCGCTCGATGGCGGCCAGTGCGGCTTCCGCACGATCCATGTAGTCGGAGTCGGTCATTACAATTTCGCGATGTTGAACGTCCGTCAAATTCTAATGAGCGCCGCTGGCCTCTTCGCCATCGGGGTCGGCTTGGCCGGCTGCGGTCTCAAGGGCCCGCTGTACATGCCTACGGTGCCGGAGGCCGCCAACCGCGCCACGCTGCCGAGTCTGATCCTGCCTTCGCGCAGCGATGCGGTGAAGACAGCGCCAGCCGATGCCGCCGTCACGCCGCCCGACGCAGCCAGCAGCGCGCCGGCGAGCACGGGGGTCGCGAAGTGACGGCTCCCCTCCTCCCCGGTCATCCGCACGTGGCCGTACGCGACGGCACGCTGCACGTGGAAGCACTGTCGCTCGACGCGCTCGCCCGCGAACACGGCACACCGCTGTTTGTCTATTCCAAGCAATGGATGCTCGATGCGCTGGCGGCCTACTGCCGTGGCTTCGAGGGGCGCGACGCCGTGGTCTGCTATGCGATGAAGGCCAACTCCTCGCTCGGCGTACTGCGGGTGTTCGCCGAAGCGGGCTGCGGCTTCGACATCGTGTCGGGCGGCGAACTGGCGCGGGTGCTGGCCGCGGGTGCCGACCCGGCCAAGGTGATCTTCTCGGGCGTCGGCAAGACGCGCGACGAGATGCGCCAGGCGCTCGCCGCTGGCATCGCCTGCTTCAACGTGGAGAGCGAGGCCGAGCTCGACGTGCTCAATGCGGTGGCGCTCGCGCAGAAGCAGCGCGCCCGCATCAGCATCCGCATCAACCCCAACGTCGACCCGAAGACGCACCCGTACATCTCGACCGGCCTCAAGGGCAACAAGTTCGGCGTGGCGCACGACCGCGCGCTGCACGCCTACCGCCACGCAGCCTCGCTGCCGGGCATCGAGGTGGTGGGCATCGATTGCCACATCGGCTCGCAGATCACCGAAGCCTCACCCTACCTCGATGCACTGGAGCGCGTGCTCGACCTGGTCCAGACCATCGAGCAGGCCGGCATTGCGCTGCACCACCTCGACTTCGGCGGCGGCCTGGGCATCGACTACAACCACGACACCCCGCCGGCGGCCGACGTGCTGTGGAAGCAACTGCTCGCGCGCCTGGACGCGCGCGGCTTCGGCGACCGCAAGCTGATCGTGGAGCCCGGCCGCTCGCTCGTCGGCAATGCTGGCGTCTGCGTGACCGAGGTGCTCTACACCAAGCCCGGCGAGGACAAGAACTTCTGCATCGTCGACGCGGCCATGAACGACCTGCCGCGCCCCGCGATGTACCAGGCCTTCCACCGGATCGTGCCGCTGGCCGAGCGCAGCGCCGGCACCGCGACAACCTACGACGTGGTCGGCCCGGTCTGCGAGAGCGGTGACTGGATCGGCCGCGACCGGGCGTTGAACGTGGTCGAAGGCGACCTGCTCGCCGTGCTCTCGGCCGGCGCGTACTGCATGTCGATGGCCAGCAACTACAACACCCGCGGCCGCGCGGCCGAGGTGCTGGTGGCAGGTGACCGCGCCACGCTCATCCGCCGGCGCGAGAACCTCGACGACCAGCTGCGCACCGAGCGCTTCGACTGACCCGACGCCGCGCAGGCCCTTACTTCGAGGGCTGCGCGCGCGGCACGGCTGCGGGGCGCGACGCCACCGCCCTCTTCTGGCGCACGAAGTGCCATACGCGCCAGGCCATCAGCACCGCCACGATGGCAGCGTAGACGAACACCTCGTTAAAGTTGTTCTTGCCCGCGCGCAGCCAGAAGAAATGCAGCAAACCGAGACCGGCGATCACATAGACCAGCTTGTGCAGCCGCTGCCAGCGCTTGGCGCCCAGCGCCTTGATCGCGCGGTTGAACGAGGTCGCGGCCAGTGGCGTGAGCAGCACGAAGGCGGCGAAGCCGACCAGGATGAATGGCCGCTTGGCGATGTCCTTCGCGATCTCGGGCACGTCGAAGCCCATGTCGAACCAGCCGTAGCTCAGCAGGTGGATGACGACGTAGAAGTACGCGAACAGCCCCAGCATGCGCCGGTAGCGCGCCAGCCCGTTGAGCTTGAACATCACGCGCAGCGGCGTCACGGCCAGCACGATGCACAGGAAGCGCAGGGTCCAGTCGCCGGCCGAGCGGATCAGGTATTCCGCCGGATTGGGCCCGAGCCCGTCGGTGAAGGCGCCGTAGACGAGCCACGCGAAAGGCGCCAGGCACGCGAGGAAGACGATCGGCTTGGCGGCCGGGTGCAGCAGCAGCTTGTTCACGGTCAGGGCAATTGAGAGCGTCGCGACAGGTCTGCGCTCAATAGAACTTCTTCAGGTCCATGCCCGCATACAGCTGCCCGACCTGCGCCTCGTAGCCGTTGAAGAGCTGCGTCTTGGTGCGCTTGGCGAACAGGCCGCTGCCGTCGCCGATGCGGCGCTCGGTGGCCTGGCTCCAGCGCGGGTGGTCGACGTTCGGGTTCACGTTCGAAAAGAAGCCGTATTCGTTGGCGGCGGCCTTGTTCCATGCCGTACCCGGCTCCTTCTCGACGAAGCGGATCTTGACGATCGACTTGGCGCTCTTGAAGCCGTATTTCCAGGGCACCACGATGCGCACCGGCGCGCCGTTCTGGTTGGGCAGCACCTCGCCGTACATGCCGAAGGTCAGCAGCGTGAGCGGATGCATCGCCTCGTCCATGCGCAGGCCTTCGGCATAGGGCCAGTCGAGCACGCGCGAGCCGACGAAAGGCATGGTTTTCGGGTCGGCCAGCGTGACGAACTCGACGTACTTCGCACTGCCCTGCGGCTCGACCTTCTTGATGAGTTCGGCCAGCGAATAGCCGACCCAGGGGATCACCATCGACCAGCCTTCGACGCAGCGCAGCCGGTAGATGCGTTCTTCCTGCGCGCTGAGCTTGAGAAGGTCTTCGATGCCGTACTTGCCGGGCTTGTTCACCAGGCCCTCGACCTCGACCGTCCAGGGACGGGTCTTCAGCGTGCCGGCGTTCTTCACCGGGTCGCCCTTGTCGGTGCCGAACTCGTAGAAATTGTTGTAGCTCGACGCGTCCTTGTAGTCGGTGAGCTTCTCCATGGTCTGCGCGCCGGGCACGCTGGACTTGATGCCTTTCAGCGCCGCCAGCTTGCCGGGTGTCGTGGCCTGGGCCAGCGCATCGCGCGCGGCCCAAGACGCCAGCGCGGCGCCAGCCGCACCGCCGGCCAGGAGCTTGAGCATGTTGCGGCGGCCTTCGTAGGCCGCGCGGGGTGTGATGTCGCTGGAAGCCGCGTGGATAAAACCGCGGTCGATGAGGTCTTGACGGGAACGGGGGAGCATGACGCGCCTTTCAATGACAGGGGTAGTACACCCTCAGTTCGTTGCGGAAGCCGATTTGGTTACGCAGCACCGGCGCGTTTGGATCAAAGCGTGCCGTAGCTGTGCAAACCGCTGAGGAACATGTTCACGCCCAGGAAGGCGAAGGTCGTCACCGCCAGGCCGCCCAGCGCCCACCAGGCCGCCACGGTGCCGCGCAGCCCCTTCACCAGGCGCATGTGCAGCCAGGCCGCGTAGTTGAGCCAGACGATCAGCGCCCAGGTTTCCTTCGGGTCCCAGCTCCAGTAGCCGCCCCAGGCATCCGCCGCCCACAGCGCACCGAGCACCGTGGCGATGGTGAAGAAGGCGAAGCCGACGGTGATGGACTTGTACATGACGTCGTCCAGCACCTCGTTGGCCGGCAGGCGTGCCGCGATGCGCTTGCGCCCCAGCAGGATGCCCGCAGCGATCAGCGCCGAGATGCCCGCATAGACCACCCAGTAGCTGCCACCCGCCTCCTGCACCCGCTGACGGAAGGCCACCGGCACGAAGCACAGCGCCACGCCCAGCAGCCAGATCGGCGTGAGCTTGTACCAGCGCGTCTCCTGCGCCTGCTCCTTGATCAGGTAGGCGAAGGCCACCATCGCGGCGAGCGCGAAGGTGCCGTAGCCGATGAAGTTGGCCGGCACGTGCAGCTTCATCCACCAGCTCTGCAAGGCCGGCACCAGCGGCTGGATTTCGTGGGCTTCGCGCACCAGCGTGTACCAGAGCAGGAAGCCGACCGCGGCACTCACCACCAACATGACGAAGGCACCCATGGCGCGGGTGGCGTAGCGCTCCTCGAAGTAGAGATAGAACGCCGTCGTCAGCCAGCAGAACAGCACGAAGACTTCGTACAGGTTGCTGACGGGGATGTGGCCGATGTCCGGGCCGAGCTGGTGGCTTTCGTACCAGCGGACCATGGTGCCGATCAGCGCCATCGTGACGGCCGCCCAGGCGAGACGCGACCCGATGAGCTCCAGCGCGTCGCCCTGCTTGCCGCCGAACAGGCCGAGCCAATAGAAGATCGTGCTCATGAAGAACAGCACGCTCATCCAGAGGATGGCCGACTGGCTCGAGAGGAAGTACTTGAGCCAGAACACCGTGTCGGCCCGCGCCAGGTCGCCCTGGTAGGACGTGATGGCCAGCACCGCCGCGGCGGCGACCACGACGGCCAGCACGCGCAGCGGCCGCCAGAACCAGCCCAGCCAGATCATCGCGGGCATGGTGCCCAGCAGGATCGCCTTCTCGTAGATGTCCATCGACGCGGCGTAGCGCGAGAAGGCGAAGAGCCCTCCGGCCACGACCAGCGCGGCGAACACCCAGTCGAAGGCGTTGCGCCGCGTCAGCCAGCTGTCGTTGAGGGTGAGTGTCGTGGTCGTCATGGCGCCGGTTCCTTGTGGAGGTCGAGCAGCTTGTTCTTGAGATTGTCGAATTCGCGGTCGCTGTCCATCGTGCGGCGGTTCACCGAGAAGGCCATCGTGGCGCCGCTGCTGCCGGCGCCCTCGGGCACCAGCCAGATCCACAGCCTGCGTTCGCGCACGTACAGCATGGCGAAAATGCCGACGATCAGCAACAGGCAGCCGAGATAGACAACGCTCTTCCCAGGGGCGCGCGCCACCTGGAACACGCTGGCCTGCACCTGCTTGAAGTCGGTCATCATCATCGCGAACGGTGCCGGATAGAAGTGCGCGTCGCTCATAGCAAGCACCGCCTGCGTGAGGAAGGCCTGCGACTTGTCGTCGCCTGGGAGGGCCGCCAGGCCAGCGCGCTCGCGGCTCAGGTTGAGCACCTCGAAAAGCACCTCGTTGAGGATGCGCACCAGCACCGCGCCGGCGCGCGCGCGCTCGGCCTCGGGCACGTTCGTCTCCATGAATTCGGCAATGGCCTGCCAGCCGCCCTTGCTGGTTGCATCGGCCTTGACGCGTTCGGTGCCGGCGAAGAGCGCCAGCGCACGCGTGGTGGAGGCGCGCAGCTGTTCGGCCAGTTCGGGGCGCTGCGGATCGCTGGCACGCGCGACGTAGCGCTCGACCGCGCGGGCGCGCAGGGCGCCGTCCGCCAGCGCATCGCGCATGCGTGTGAAGCCATCCATCGAACCGTTCTCGTCGGCCGGCACGCGCAGGTAGCGGAACGGGTCTTCGGGCCGCTCGCGCATGCCCAGCAGGAACACCGGCTGACCGTCGCCGGTGTCGGTCGGGACCATGTAGTTCTGGTACTCGCGCGCCTGGCCGGCCGCGTCGCGCAGCTTGTAGCCGATGCTCGGGCCGATGTTGCGCAGCACCTTCGGCTTGTTGGTCTTGTTGGCCGCGCCCAGGCGCGACTCGAGGCTGTGCTGCAGGTCGACCTTGCGCACGTCGGCACCGCTGGTCATCGGGCCGTTCGCCTCATCGGCGAAATTCTCGACGTTGATCACGCGCAGCGCGACGTATTCGAGCGTGAGCTTGTCGCTGCCGTTGGTGATGTCGGAGCTGCCGCCGATCGTGCCTTCGAGTTCGAAGGGCTTGGCAGACGCGACCATGGGCACCGCCTTGAGCTTCACGGTCGAGCCACCGTCGTCGAAGCTCGACTGGTAGATCTCCACGCCCTTGTAGCTCGCCGGGTGGTTGACCTCGATGCGCGCGGGCACCTCGGCGCCCGTCTCGCGGTCGTGCAGCACCACTTCGCTCGCAAACAGCTTAGGCATGCCGGTCGAGTAGTAATCGACGATGAACTTCTTCAGCTCGATGGAGAAGGGAAGCTCCTGCAGCAGCACGCCATCGGACTGGTTCAGGATGGCCACGCTCGATCGGCCGCCTTCGGGCACCAGGATGTTGCCGCGGAAGGTCGGGTTGGACGGCGACAGCCGGTGCTCGGGCGCCACGTCGGCGATCATGCCGCCGCCGGTGAACACGCTCTTGCCGTTGAACCAGGTCTGCGCGCGCACGACCAGGTCACCGTCGAACAGGCCGCCGATGCAGATCAGCACGATGGCACTGTGCGCGGCGATATAGCCCAGCTTGTGCGCCCCGCCGGCGCGCGCTGCCACCATCCAGCCAGCGCCTTCGCGGTGCTGCAGCTTGACCTTCCAGCCGCCTCCCGTCAGCAGTTGGCCGATGCGCTGCGCCGCCGCCTCCGGCGCTTCGCCGAGCGTGGTCGCGGCGCGCTGGCCGAAGGCCTTGAGACTCCCCGCGCGGATGTCTTCCTTGAAGGTCTTCAGGTCTTTCAGGATGTGCGGCGTGTTGCGTGCGATGCACAGCGACGTGCTGATCACCAGGAACAGCAGGATCAACAGGAACCACCAGGCGCTGTAGATCGCATCGAGGCGCGCCGCCCTGAACAGTTCGGCCCAGAACGGCCCAAACTGGTTGACATAGTTGCCGAAGGGCTCGTGCTGCTTGAGCACCGTGCCGATGATCGAGGCGATGCAGATGATCGTCAGCAGCGCGATCGCGAAGCGCATCGACGAGAACAGCTCCACCCCGGCGCGAAGTGCCTGGGGGCCGCGACGAACGCGGAGACCGTGGGTGGAGACTGACATACGAGTTTCGGAGGCGAAGGAAGCGGTTGCCCTGGAAAGCAAAAAAGCGGGCCATCCGTCTGGATCGGCCCGCCTGGTTGGGTTGGTTTGTCGGCGCTTAGTTCACGCGCAGAACGTCGCGATCAGCGCAGGCCGGCGATGTAATCCGACACCGCCTTGATCTCGCGGTCGTTCAGCTTGGCGGCCACGCCCGTCATTTGCGGGCTGTTGGCGCGCACGCCGTCGCGGAAGGCGACGAGTTGGGCCGCGGTGTAGTCGGCGTGCTGGCCGCCCAGGCGCGGGTACTGCGCGGGCAGGCCAGCGCCGTTCGGGCTGTGGCAGCTGGCGCAGGCCGGGATGGTGCGGTCGGCGATGCCACCGCGGTAGATCTTCTCGCCGAGCGAGACCAGATCCTTCTCCTTGGCGAAGCCGGGCTTGACCGTCTTCGAACCCACGAACCAGGCGACGTTGCGCATGTCCTCGTCCGACAGGGCCGAGGCGTAGGGCTTCATGATGGCACTCTTGCGCTTGCCGGACTTGAACTCCTGCAGCTGCTTGAGGATGTACTCGGGGTGCTGCTGCGCCAGCTTGGGGTTCGCCGGCGTGGTGGAGTTGCCATCGGCCGCGTGGCAGGCCACACAGACCTGTCCATAAGATGCTGCGCCTT
>CALRYR010000020.1:0-17964 GCA_943372425.1 Variovorax sp. YR752
GCCGAGCCCTGTTTCGGGCTCCCTCCATGGCTGCGGCGTGAGCGCCGCGGGGCGGCTGGATTATGCCGCTTTGTTTCAACACGTAACGAGGCTCGGTCGGCTACGTATACGCATGGGTCCCGCCTGAGTTCGGGCGCCGACAGGGTCGAAATTGCCCGTCACCGGCCGGATCAGCCGCTCTGCGGGACAATCTCCCCCCATGAAAATCGAAAAAGACACCGTCGTCACCCTCCGCTACAAGGTCACCGACCTGCAGGGCAAGGTCATCGAAGAAGCCAAGGAGCCCATGGGCTACCTGCATGGCGGCTACGACAACACGCTGCCCAAGATCGAGGAGGCGCTGGACGGCCAGGAGGCCGGCTACGGCGTCACGCTGCAGCTCAAGCCCGAAGACGCCTTCGGCGTGCGCGATCCGGCGCTGGAGCGCACCATCGACAAGAGCGACTTCCCGCCGGGCGTGAAGGTCGGCGGCCAGCTCGAAGGCCGCAACGACAACGGCGAGCCGCAGATCTACTACGTGAAGAAGATCAAGGGCAGCCAGGTGCTGCTCGACGGCAACCATCCGCTGGCCGGCATGGAACTGCGCTTCGTGCTGAAGGTGCTCGAGGTGCGCGCTGCCGCGCCGGAAGAACTCGCCCACCGCCACGTGCACGGCGCAGGCGGCCACCATCACTGATCCACGAACCGACGGCCCACCCATGAACTCCCCTTTGAGCGCCCGCGAACAGGACCAGAAGAAGATGGCGCTGTGCGAGCCCTGCACCGGCATCCAGCGCAACTGGCGCCGGGCCCCCGGCCACGCCGAACTGGTGCAAGGCAGCAACCGCAAGGAAGAGCGCGAGGACGGCCGCTCGGTGACCGTCACCAGCTACCGCTGCGACCGCTGCGGCACCCGTTGGGAGTACGAGAACGACAAGGCCAACCTGCATGCGGGGTGGTCGGTGACGGGGCGCTAGGGTCCACCGACTCCAGCCGCCGCACCATGCGGCGAGCTGACGAACTGATGAACTGAACAGCAAACACCCCGCTGCTTCTCCCATCCAGACGCGGCCCCGCGGCCTAGGATGAATTCCCCTTCATCCCGCCGCCACGGCACGCGCGCAGCGCGCGTCCGTCTGCATGCCATGTCCAAGACAGTCGTTCTCAAGGGCGTGACGTTCTCTGCCGACGTTGCGCCTCTCGTTCCGCGCATGGCGCTGGTGAACGACCATCGCGAGTCGCTGCAGCGGCTCGAAGACACCTGGGACCAGCTCGGTCTGCTGGCCCAGATGACCGGCAGCGGCACCGCCATCGCCGCGACGGGTGCGAAGTTCCATGCGCTGACCGGCGTGCTGCTCGACGCGCTGGCGCAGCGCCTGCGGCAGGACGCGCTGCGCTCGGCGCGCGCCAAGGCGCAGACCCTGGTCGACCTGCTGGTGCGCAACCTGTTCGAGCGCACCGCGGACGTGGGCTTTCTCGCGCTGGACGATGCCTTGGTCGGTGCTGCTGCATCCGCCGAGATCGACGCGACGCAGGCCACGGCGCTGCAGAACCATCTGCTGTCCTACCAGGCCAAGTACAGCGTGTACGACGACATCCTGCTGCTGGCGGCTAACGGCAACGCCCGCGTGCGTTTGCGGCACGACGTGCCCGCGCAGGCAGACGCCGGGCTCGCCCATTCGGCGCTGCGCAACGATGCACCCTACCTCGAGCGCTTCGGCCCGTCGCCGTTGCTTGGCGGACACGACGGCCTGCTCTTCTGCGCCCCGGTGCGCACACCGGGTGGCCACGCCGCCGCGGTGCTGTGCCTGAGCTTCGCGCTGCAGAACGAGATGGCGTCGATCTTCGCGGCGCTGACGGCGGGCGATGACGCGTCGGTGCTGCTGCTGCTCGACGCACAGCGCACCGTGGTCGCCAGTTCCGATGCGCACCAGGTCGGCCTCGGCGTGGTGCTGCCATCGGCACGACCGGGCGGTACCCTGCGCTTCGCGGGGCGCGAGTACCTCACGGTGCAGGCGACCTCCAACGGCTACCAGGGCTATGTCGGGCTGGGCTGGATCGGCTGCGTGCTGGTGCCGCTCGAGCTCGCCTTCGGCAGCGGCGCGGCGCCGATACCGAAGACCGGCGCCGACGCCCGGCTCAGCAGCGGGAGCACCCTTTTCGGCGAGGCGCTGCGCACCATCCCGATCCAGGCGAAGGGCATCCAGCGCGGCCTCGAGCGGTTGGTGTGGAACGGCCAGTTGCGCCTGCGCAAGCAGGACGGCGGCGATGTGTCCGGCGCCGGCTTTGCGAACGTGCTGCTGGAGCGCGTCACCGCCACGGGTCGGCGCATCAGCCAGGTCTTCGAGCAGGCCATCGCGCATCTGCAGCAGTCCGCCGAAGCCTCGGTGGTCGATGAAGTGCGCGCCGCCGCAGCGCTGGGCAGCGACATCCTGGACCGCAGCTTCTACGAACGCGCGAACGACTGCCGCTGGTGGGCGCTCGACGACACCCTGCGCGCCGCCGCGCGCGACTGTACGCCCGACGCCTGCGCCACGGCCTCGAAGGTGCTGGCGCACATCAACAGCCTGTACACGGTGTATGCGCAGCTCCTGCTGCTCGATGCGCACGGCAAGGTGCTCGCCAGCTCCATCACGCCGCAGGAAAGTGCGGTGGCGGCACCCTGGATGTCGGCGGCCGCCCTGCTGCGCGACGAGAGCGCCTACGTGCGCGCGGCCTTCGGCCCCTCGCCCTTCTACGACGGCCGCGGCACCAGCATCTTCGCGGCGCATGCCCACACTGGCACGGGCCGGGGCGGCACCGTGGCAACCGTGTTCGACAGCGCGGTGCAGATGGAAGCGATGCTGCGCGATGTGCTGCCGCGCGACACGGCGGGCGCGCCGTTGCCAGATGCGATGGCGCTCTTTCTCACCCGCAACGGCACGGTGGTGGCCAGCACCGATGCGCGCTGGCAGGCCGGCGACGAGGCGCCGCTGCGCCAGCGCTGCGAATTGCTGGCCCGGGGCGCATCGAACGGCGCCCTCGTCGAAATCGACGGCGTGCTCTACGCCGCCGGCATCGCCATGACGGGCGGCTACCGGGAGTACGACAGCACCGGCAGCTGCGGCCCCGACGACATGGCCTGCCTGGTGCTGTCGGCGCTGGGCGAGATGGCCGCTGGCGACACCGGTGCCCTGCCCGGGCACTTCGCACCGGCGCCCCACGCGCAGGCCGCGCAGCACGACGAACACCTTGGCTTTGCGAGCGCCCGCCTCGGCGCCCAATGGATCGGCCTCGCGACGGCGCAGGTGGTCGAAGCCATCGAGATGCCCGCATCCGCGGCCGGTGAGGGGCGCGGCGGCATCGTCATCCACGACGACCGGGCTCTGGCGGTGATCGACCTCCATCGCGTCGGCCACGACGTGGGCGCACGCCGGGACGCGTTGCTGGTCGTCTGCGAAGACGCCAGCCATCGACGCGTCGCACTGCGCGTCGACGAACTCGGCCCGGTCTTCGACGTGCCGCGCTCGGCCTTGCGGCCGCTGCCGCCGGGGCTCGATGCGCGCGACCCGCTCGCCACGGCGCTGGTGGATGGTGGCGACGGGCCGATGCTGACGGTCATCGACATCGATGCACTGCACGCGGCGGGCACGCGCCTTGCACAATCACGCGCATGACCCGCCCCACCGCCATTCCCACCGTCCAGATCGACAACGACCGCGTCACCGTCACCGAATGGCGCTTTCCGCCCGGCGCGGAAACCGGCTACCACCGCCACGGCATGGACTATGTCGTGGTGCCCATGACCACCGGCACGCTGCTGCTGGAAACGCCGAACGGCGAGGTGCGCAGCCCGCTGACCGCGGGCGTCTCGTACACGCGGCTCACGGGCGTCGAGCACAACGTGATCAACGCCAACGACCATGAGTTCGTCTTCGTCGAAATCGAACTGAAGTAGGGCCTCAGGCCACCTTCACTTCGACCCGGCGCGGCTGCGCATGCTGCGCCTTCGGAATGCGCAGCCGCAGCACACCCTGCGCGAACTCGGCCGAGACCTGCTCGGTGTCGAGCTCCTTGCTCAGCGTGAAGACGCGGCGGAAGCGCGCCAGGCCAACCTCGGTATGGCTCGACTGCAGGCCTTCGGGCGACGGGAGCGCCGACTCGGCCTCGATGGTCAGCGTGTCGGCTTCGACGTTCAGCTGCAGCTTCTCGCGCGACACGCCCGGCAGGTCGGCGTAGAGCGTGATGCCGCCGCTGTCCTCGACGACGTCGACCGGCGGCGTCAGCGCGGCATCGCTGTAGCGCGACCGTGCTGGAGCTTGTTGCGTTGCGGCCGGCGTGTTCGACGCGCCGCGGGTGGTGGCAGGTGTCTGATAGGTGTTCACGATGCACTCCTTTCTTGCGGTGTCGATGTTGGAAATCACTGGACGGCGATGCGCCGCGGCTGGGCCGATGCGCGCCGCTGGATGCTGATGTGCAGCACGCCGTCGCGGTACCTGGCGTCGACCGCGTCCGGGTCGGCGTCGTCGGGCAGCGTGAGCACGCGGCGGAAGCTGCCTTCGAAGCGCTCGTTGATGTGCACGGCGGCCTTGTCTTCGGGCTTGGGCAGGTCGGTCTGGCGCTCACCGGCGATGGTGAGCAGGCCGCGTTCGAGGTTCACCTCCAGCTTGCCCGGGTCCACTCCGGGCGCGAAGGCAAAGACCTCGATGGACTGCGGAGTGCCCCCGACGTTGATGGCCGGGAAGCCGTTGCGGCCGATGCCGCGGATGGTGGGCGACAGATCGAAGGCCTGCTGCATGTCGCGTTGCAGGCGATCGAGTTCGGCGAACATGTCGCGCGGAAAAAGCGATCGGACCATGGCGATAACCTCCATTCATGCGTTGAATCGAAGGAGGCGCCGGAGGCGTGTCCAGCGCTTCCGAGGGCGTACATAGGGCACGCCCGGACGACTTCAAGAGCGGAGATTTCGCTTTTTTCAGGCGGCCGGATCGATCGGCGCAGTCGGTGTTCCGCGCGCCTCGATGGCCTCGCCGGCGGCCAGCAGCAGGTCTTCGCGAAAGCGCCCCGCCACCAGCTGCACGCCGACCGGGCGCGTCCCGACCATGCCGGTGGAGACGACCAGCGACGGCAACCCGGTGAGCGGCAGGCCGATCATCGGCGCTTGCGCAGCCCACACCCTCGCGTAGGCGTCCGGCCCCTGCAGGTCGAGGTCCGACGCGAAGGGCAGTTCGGCGCTCGCCGGCATCAGTAACACCGGGTAGCGCGTGGTGAATTCCTGCCAGGCACGCGCCAGGGTGGCACGGCGGATCAGCGCCTTCGACAGGTCCGGCGCGCCCGCCGTGCCGACGAGGCCGGCCTGGCCCGCCAACGCCGCGATGGCACCGGCATCGCCTTCCTGTTGTGCGGCGGCGACCATCGCGTCGTAGCCGTCGCCCATCCAAAGCACGATCTGCGTGGTGCAGGCGTCCTGCAGCGGCGGCACGTCATCGAGCTCTTCCACCTGCCAGCCGGCGTCGCGCAGGCGCTCGGCGGCGTCGATCAGCGCGGCGGCCACCGGCGCCGACGTGTCGAGCCCGTCGGGCCGCACGCACAGACCGACGGTGCGCGGCGCATCGGGGCCGACGAGCGGTGCCGGCACCCACCACGGGTCACGATCGTCGGCGCAGGACATGGCGGCCAGGCCCAGGCGGATGTCGCCGATGGTGCGCGCGATCGGCCCCGAGACGGCGGTGATCTGCCCGCCGATGTTGCGCTCCGGCCCCGACGCGTTGAAGGCGGCCACGCGGCCGAGCGATGGCCGCAGCCCATGCACGCCGCAGGCGTAGGCCGGGTAGCGGATCGAGCCGGCGATGTCGGTGCCGTGCGCGAGGTGGCCGATGCCGGCAGCGATGGCCGACGCCGCGCCGCCGGACGAGCCGCCCGGCGTGAGCGCCGCATCGCGCGGGTTGATCGTGCGGCCGTGCAGCCGGTTGTCGGTGAACCAGCGGTAGCTGAAGGCTGGCGTGTTGGTGCGGCCGACGATCACCGCGCCCGCCTTCAGGAAGTTGTCGACCACCGGGCTGTTCGTCGCTGCGATGCGGTCCTTCTGCAGCGTCACGCCGTTGGTGGTCGCGAAGCCGGCCTGGTCGATGTTCACCTTCACGGTGATCGGCACGCCGGCCAGCGGGCCGCAGTCTTCGCCGCGGGCCAGAGCGGCGTCGATCGCGTCGGCGCGCTGCAGCACCTCGTCGGGCCGCCAGTCGACCACGGCGTTGAGCCGCGGATTGACGGCGTCGAGGCGGGCCAATGCGGCCTGCGCGGCCTCGACGGCGGAGAAGGTGCGTCGCGTGATGTGCTTCGCAACGTCGGATGCGGAGAGGCGCCAGATGTCGGTCATGGTCGGCTGTTTACAGCGTGGCGAGCACGCTGTCCAGGGTCTCGACCAGCAGGTCGGCGTTGGCTTCGGAGAAGACGAGCGGCGGGCGGATCTTCAGCGTGTTGGCATGCTCGCCGGTGGCGCTGAACAGCACGCCGCGCTCGCGCATCGCGTTGACGAGGCGCGCCGTCTCTGCCGTGGCCGGCGTGCGCGCTTTGCGGTCGCTCACCATCTCGACACCGACGAAGAAGCCGGCGCCGCGCACATCGCCGATCAGCGCATGGCGCTCCGCGAGTTGGCCCAGCCGCCCGCGCAGGTACGCGCCGACGCGCTGCGCATTCGCGACCAGGCCTTCGCGCTCGATCACGTCGAGCACCGCCATGCCGGCGGCCATCGACACCGGGTTGCCGCCGAAGGTGTTGAAGTAGCGGCACTCGCGGCCGAAGGCGGCCAGCACCGCGGGCTGAATCGCGATGCCGGCGAGCGGATGACCCGCGCCCAGCGGCTTGCCCATGGTGACGATGTCGGGCACCACGCCGTGGCGCTGGAAGCCCCACATCGCATCGCCCGTGCGGCCCAGCCCGGCCTGCACCTCGTCGGCGATGAAGACGCCACCGGCCTCGCGCGCGGCATCGACCGCTTCCTGAAGAAAACCGGGTGGGTCGGTGAAGATGCCGTCGCTGGAGAAGGACGTGTCGACCAGCAGCGCCGCAGGGCGCATGCCCTTGGCTGCGAGGTCGGCGATGGCTTCGCGCACGCCGGCCGCGAAGGCGGCCCCCATGTCCGACGGCGCGATGCGGTAGCTGTCGGGCGCGGGCACGGTGCGCACGTTGTCGCCGAGCTGCACGAACTTGCCCAACGAGGGCGAGGCGACGGCGATGGCCGAGGTCACGCCGTGGTACGCGAAGCGCGTGACGATCAGCCCGTCGGCCTTGGTGTGCGAACGCGCGATGCGCATCGCCAGGTCGTTCGCCTCGCTGCCGGTGCAGGTGAACATCGCATGCGCGAGTTCGCTCGGCATCGTGGCGAGCAGTCGCTCGGCATAGTCGAGCACGCCCTCGTGCAGGTAGCGCGTGTGCGTGTTGAGGATGCCCGCCTGCCGCGCGATCGCCTCGACCACATGCGGATGGCAGTGGCCGACCGAGGCCACGTTGTTGTAGGCGTCGAGGTAGCGCTTGCCGTCGGCGTCGTGCAGCCACACGCCTTCGCCGCGCACCGGGTGCAGCGGCGTTTCGTAGAACAGGCGGTAGGCCGGGCCGAGCACGCGGGCGCGGCGTTCCATCAAGGCTTGGATGTCGGCGGGGATCGAGGACATGCGATGCTTTCGTTCAGAGGCCGCAGGCGCTGCGGAAGGCTGACGTGGCCGCGGCGTGGCCGACGCGCTCGCAGGCTTGCAGCCGCGCCCACGACAGCGGGTTGTTGCGCAGCAGGTAGGCCGCGTTCTCCGGGTAGCGCGCGGCGCGCCAGCCGCTGATGGCGACCACCATCACCAGCCGCGCGGTGATCAGCGTGAAGAGCAGGTCGAGTTCGGTCGCCGACAGCGGGCGCACCGCGTGGTACGCGGCGACGAAAGGCACGATGTTGACGAGCGGATCATCGTCGGTGCCCATCTGGTAGGCCGCGGCCACGGCCAGGTCGTCGATGCAGGGCGCACGCACCATGTCGCCGAAGTCGAGGATGGCGGCGATGCGGTCGGTGTCGGCCGCGTCGACCAGCACGTTGTAGATGTTGAAGTCGTTGTGGATCGGCTGCGCGGGCAGCGTGCGCAGCACCGGTTGGGCCGTGTGCTCGAAGCGGTCGAGCGCAGCTGTGGCGATGGCGCGGCGTTCGTCGTCGGCGATGTGCGCGAGCAGGCCGCGCACGCTCTGGGCGCGCTGCAGGTCCCAGGGCAGCGGCAGGTCGCCCGCCGGGTGGTCGAAGCCGGCCAGCGCCACGTCGAGACGCGCCAGCATGCGCGCCAGGTTCTGCTGCTGCAGCGGCGTGCGCGGTGCGTCGGGCAGCGGCAGGCCGGGCAGGTAGGTAAAGACGCGTGCGACACGTGGCAGGCCATCGCCCGGGTCGACCACGATCGACGGCGCGCCATCGAGTGTCGGCACGATGCGCTGCACCGGCAGCGTAGGGTCGGCCTTCGCGAGATGCAGCAAGGCCTGCGTCTGGAAGTCGGCGACCAGCGGAGTTTCGGCCGGGTGCGAGATCTTCAGCATGAAGCGCGCGCCGTCGGATGCGCGCTCCAGCCGGTAGTTGCGGTCGCGCTCGCCGGTCAGCGGCTTCATCTCGCCGGTGATGCCCCAGCGTTCTTGCGCGAGTGCGCGGACCCAGCCGTCATCGAGTTCGGGCGAGCCCTCGCTCAGCACCTGCGCGTCGTCGAATTCAATGCTCATGCCGCGCCTTCGAAGCCGCGCAGCGCGCTCGCGATGTTCGGTCCGAGGTCGTCCGACAGGTAGCCGCCTTCCTGCACCAGCACGGTCGGCAGGCCCAGGCGCGCGATCTCGGCCAGCAACGGTTCGAAGTCCGGCGTGGTGATCTTCATGCCCTTGTACGGGTCCTTCTCGTGCACGTCGAGCCCGAGTGCCACCACCAACGCTCCCGGCGCGAAAGCGCGGATGCTGTCGCAGGCGTCGCGCAGCGCAGGCAGGTAGCTGTCGATGTCGGTGCCCAGCGCCAGCGGCTTGTTGATGTTGTAGCCCAGGCCTTCACCCTCGCCGCGCTCGTGCGCATGGCCTGTGAAAAAGGGCGTGAAGTTGCGCGGATCGCCGTGCAGCGAAATGGTCAGCACATCGCTGCGGCGGTAGAAGATGCCCTGCGTGCCGTTGCCATGGTGCACATCGATGTCGAGGATCGCCACGCGGTCGTGGACACGGCGCATGGACTGCGCGGCGATCGCCACGTTGTTGAGGTAGCAGAAGCCATTGGCCCGGTCGACGTAGGCGTGGTGGCCCGGCGGGCGGCACAGCGCGTAGGCGGCGCGTTCGCCGTCGAGCACCAGTTGCGCGGCATGCGTGGCCATGTGGGCCGAGGCAATGGCCGCCGCCCACGTATGCGCACCGATCGAACACGCGTTGTCACCCATGTGGAAGCCGGCCTGGCCGACCACGCTCTCGGGGTAGGTGCAGGGCTGGCCGGGAAAGGGATGGATGTTGGGCATGACCTCGTCCGACGGGTCGTCCAGCAGTTGCCAGCGTGCATGGGCGGTCTCGAGAAAGCGCAGGTACTCGGGCGTGTGGATGGCCGCGCGCGGTGCGGGGCCGAAGTCCTGGGCCGCGATGACCTCGTGGCCCTCGGCCTGCACCGCCTTCAGCAGGCGGAAGGCGCGCTCGGGCTGCTCGTTGCTGCGCTTGAGCTTGCCGCGCACCATGAAGAGCTGCGGGTCGTGGTCTTTGTGGGTGTCGGTGTAGACGACTTTCATCGGAGGATTTCCTCGGCAATTCAGACGGAAGAAGATGCGGGCGCCGCGCCGTGCTGCTTCACGAAGAGGGCGCGCACGTTCTGCCATGCGTCCTCGAGGTGCACACGCATGGCGGCCTTCGCCGCTTCGGCGTCGCGCTTCATCAGCGCATCGACGATGGGGTAGTGCAGCGAGGCCACGGTGGCGGGGTCGTGGTAGACCGCGTCGATGAGCGCGATGATCATGCGCAGCTCGGTCTGCGTGTTCTGGTAGATGCGGCGCAGGTGCGCATTGCCCGAGAGTTCGCAGATCAGCGTGTGCAGTTCCAGGTCGCTCGTGATGCGTTCGTCCTGTGCCTGCGTGGCGGCGTCGCGCACCATGGTGTCGACCAGCGCCTTGACGCGCGCCAGCCCGGCGTCATCGGCCTTGCGGCAGGCCAGCTCGATGGAGGTCAGTTCGATGCTCAGGCGCACCTCGTAGAGGTCGTCGATCTCCTGCACGCTGATCGTGCGCACCGCGAAGCCGTGGCGCGGCCGCGAGACCAGCACGCCCTGGCGCTCCAGTCGACGTGCGGCTTCGCGCACCGGCGCGCGGCTGATGCCCATGCGGCGCGCGATGTCGGCTTCGACGATGCGGCTGCCCGGCGGCAGGTGGCCTTCGACGATGGCGCGCGTGAGTTCGGCCTCGACCAGCCCGACGAGGTCGGTCGACTCGACGGATTCGAAGAAGGTGGCGTCGGAGGAGGTGGAAAGAGCCATGGAAGGTGTGTCTCGTTGGAGCCGGTGGCCCCGTTCTTATTCGATGGCGACCCGCGGTGGCGTCGGACGTGCGCGCGCGATGTACATGCCGGCGCACATGATCAGCGCGATGCCGGCGATCGCCAGCGTGTCGGGCGGCCGGTGGAAGAAGAAGGAACTGATGAGCACCGCCAGCAGCAGCTGGAAGTAGTTGAGCGGCGCGAGCGTCGACGCCTCCACGCGCGAGAACGCGGCCAGCAGCAGCCATTGCGCCGCACCGCTGCAGGCGCCACCGGCCAGCAGTAGCAGCACGTCACCCACAGGCACATGCTCGGTCGGCCAGAAGAAGGGCGCCGGGATGGCCGTGACGACCAGACAGACGATCGCGGTGTAGGCGTACTGCACGGGGCTCGCCACATGGCCCGCGAGGCGCCGCGTGAGCAGCTGGAAGATCGCGTAGCAGACGGCCGACACGGCCATCAGCACCGTGCCCAGCAGCGGCAGGTTGCCACCCGGCCGCACGATGAGCAACATGCCGCCGAAGCCCACGAGCACCGCGATCCAGCGGCTGCGCCGCACCGTCTCGCCCAGCAGCCAGGGCGACAGCGCGACCATGAGCAGCGGCGCGGTGAAGTAGATGGCCGTGGCCTCGGCCAGCGGCATCCACAGCAAGGCCGTCATGAAGCAGGTGGCGACCGTGGCCAACATCACGCCGCGCAACAGCAGCAGCGGCTTCTGCGGGGCGCGCCAGATGCGCAGGTCGCCGTGGTGCAGCAGCATCGCGAAGGCGATGCCGATGACCGCGAAGTAGCGCATCACGTTGACGAAGGGCGCCGAATAGAACTGCAGCATGTACTTGCAGAACGCGTCGTACGACGCGAAGGCCACCAGCGCACAGAAGAAGATCGCGACGCCGGCGCTTCGGGAGCCCGGCGGGCGCAGCGAGGCGATGGCGGCGCTCATGCAGTGCGGTTCATCGGGTGGACAGGAAGCCCTGCACGAACTGGTCGAGCGCAGGCCCGATGGCCTCGACCATGTAGCCGCCTTCCTGCACCACCACGGTGGGCAGCTGCAAGGCGCCGATGCGCTCGCCGAGCGCGCGGTAGGCGTCGAGGTCGAGCTTCAGCACGCTGATGGGGTCGTCCTTGTAGGTGTCGAAGCCCAGCGGCAGCACCAGCGCGCCCGGCGCGAAGTCACGCACCGCCGTCACGCCCTGGTCAACCGCGGCGAGGAACTCGTCGTTGCCGGTGCCATGCGCCAGCGGCAGGTTGAGGTTGAAGCCTTCGCCTTCGCCGACACCGCGTTCGTGGTCATAGCCCGTGTAGAACGGGTAGTAGCCGCTCGGGTCGGCATGCGTCGACACGGTGAGCACGTCACCGCGCGCGTAGAAGATGTTCTGCGTGCCGTCGCCGTGGTGGGCATCGACGTCGAGCACCGCCACCTTGCCGTGCTGTGTGCGCAGCCGTTGCGCCGCGATGGCGCTGTTGTTGATGTAGCAGAAGCCGCCCGCGCGGTCGCGGTGCGCGTGGTGGCCGGACGGGCGGCACAGCGCGTAGGCGACGTCGTCGCCGGCCAGCACCGCATCGGCGGCAGCCAAGGCGGTGTGTGCCGAGCGCAGGATCGAGCGCCAGGTGTGCGGCCCGATCGGGCACGACAGGTCGCTGATGTAGTAGCCCGCGCGCGCAATGAGCGAGGGCGACGGGCACGGCGCGCGGTCCACGCCCGGCGTGCCGTTGTAGTACGGCGAGAGGTTGGGTAGCACCTCGATGCCCGGCTCCAGGCCGAAGACCTTCAGCTCGCGCCACTGCGCATAAGCGGTCTCGAGGTAGTCGAGGTAATCCGTGCTGTGCACCGCTTCGAGCGGTGCACGGCCGACGTCCGGCGGTGATGCCAACGCGATGCCGCGGCCGGCCAGCGCGTCGCGCAGCGCATGCGCGCGGCTGGGCAGGTCGGTGGGCTTGCAGATGCGGCCGACGCGCATGTACTGCTGCGGGTCGTGCAGCAGTTGGTCGTCGGTGAAGAAGGCCTTCATGCGAAGGTCTCTTCGAAGATGGCCATGGCGCGGTCGAAGCGCGCGAAGAGTTCGTCCATCTCGGCGGCGGTGGTGATGAGCGCCGGGCAGAAGGCGATGGCGTCGCCCATGGCGCGCACGATCAGGCCCTGCGCCAGCGCCAACTCGGCCAGCCGCGCACCGGCCTTCTTCGCGGGGTCGAAGGACACGCGCTTCGTCGGGTCGGCGTACAGCTCGATGGCGGCGATCAGGCCCACGCCGCGCACCTCGCCGACGTACTTGCGGCCTTCGTAGCCGTGCAGTGCCTTCTGGAACTGCGGCACCAGCGACTTCACGTGCGCGAGGATGTTCTCGTCCTCGTAGACCTTGAGCGTTTCCAGCGCGATGGCGCAGGCGACCGGGTGGCCCGAGTAGGTGAAGCCGTGGCCGAAGGTGCCGATCTTCCCGCTGTTGGCGGCGATGGCCGCATGCACCTTCTCGTTGACCATCACGGCCGAGATCGGCACGTAGCCCGACGACAGTGCCTTGGCGCTCGTCAGGATGTCGGGCTTCAGGCCGAAGGTGGTGGAGCCGAACATCTCGCCGGTGCGGCCGTAGCCGCAGATCACTTCGTCGGCGATCAGCAGCACATCGTACTTCGCGAGCACCTTCTGCACCTTCTCGAAGTAGGTGGCCGGCGGCACCAGCACGCCGCCCGCGCCCATCACCGGCTCGGCGATGAAGGCGCCCACGGTGTCGGGGCCTTCTTCGAGGATGCGCTTCTCCAGGTTCTCGGCCAGGCGGGTCGCGAAGTCTTCTTCGGTCTCGCCCGGTTCGGCATAGCGGAAGTGGTGCGGGCAGTCGACATGCAGGATGCGATCGATCGGCAGGTCGAAGTCGCGGTGGTTGTTGATCAGCCCGCTCAGGCTGGCGGCCACGACCGTGACGCCGTGGTACGCGTTCTTGCGCGCGATGATCTTCTTCTTGGCCGGCTTGCCGATGGCGTTGTGGTAGTACCAGACCAGCTTCACGGCCGAGTCGTTGGCCTCGGAGCCGCTGTTGGCGAAGAACACCTTCGACATCGGCACAGGCGCGAGCGCGATCAGCTTCTCGGCCAGCGCGATGGCGGCCGGGTTCGAGCGGCCGTTGAACGTGTGGTAGTACGGCAGGCCGTGCAACGCGTCGCTGCCGGCCTTGGCCAGGCGCGCGTTGCTGAAGCCCAGCGATGCGCACCACAGGCCCGACATCGCCTCGAGGTAGCGGCGGCCCTGGTCGTCTTCCACGAAGATGCCGTCGCCGCGCGTGATGACCAGCGGGCCGACCTGCGGATGCGTCGCCAGGTTGGTGAAGGGGTGCAGGTGCGACGCGACGTCGTGTGCTGCGTTCTCGGCGTGGGTGCTTGCGTTCATGGAGAGTCTCCTTGTGTGATCGGCGGATGGCGGCTCAGTAGCCGCGTTCCAGGTCGATCTGGTTGAGCGGACGTTGGCCTGCGCGGATGGCCGCGAGGTTGGCGAGCGTCTGCTGGGCGATGACGAGGCGGTCGGTGCGCGTCGCGATGTGCGGCGTGACGAGGATGTTCGGGTGGCCCCAGAACGGGTGGTCCTTGGGCAGGGGCTCGACCGAAAACGCGTCGAGCGTGGCGGCCGAGAGCTGACCGCTCGCAAGCGCGGGCAGCAGGTCGGCTTCGACCAGATGGTCGCCGCGCCCGACGTTGATCAGGTGCGCGCCGCGCGGCAGCTTGGCGAACAACTCAGCATTCAGGAAGCCTTGCGTCTGCGGCGTCAACGGCAGCAGGCACACCAGCGTGTCGCAGCCCGACAGGAACTCGTCGAGCTGGTCGGCGCCGTGGAAGCCGGTCACGCCGTCGGGCAGGTCGCTCTTCGCGCTGCGGCTCCAGCCGCGGACCTGGTAGCCGATGGTCGCGAGCGCATCCGCGCAGGCCAGGCCCAGCGTGCCCAGGCCGGCGATGCCCACACGGTGGCGGCGCGGCGAGACCACCGGCTGTTCTTCCCACTTCGCGGCGTCGGAGCTGGCCACGTACGCCTTCATGCCGCGGTGCTGCTGCACCACGGCCCAACTCACATAGGCCTTCATGCCGGCAGCCATCGTGTCGTCGACGATGCGGCACAGCGGCAGCTGGCGCGGCAGCTCGGGGTCGGCCAGGATGTGGTCGACGCCGGCCGCCAGCGACTGCACCAGCTGCATGTTCGGGAACTGCGCGAGCCGGCCGTGCTGGGGGAACCAGCAGACGGCGACGTCGATGTCTTCCAGCGGGCCGAGGTCGTCGCCCATGCGCACGTCGATGCCCGGCTGCGCTTGCTCGAATGCATCGGCCAGGTACTGCATCTGGATCGCCGAACTCAGCAGCGCGACCACGGGGGGCTTGTTCATCTTCATGGCTTCGGGGGTCAGGCCGCGAGGGCCGGTGCTTCGTCGGGCGACGACAGCCGCGGCACGGCGTCGATCAACTTGCGCGTGTACTCGTGCTGCGGGTCGCCCAGCACCTTCGCCGTCTCACCGTATTCGACCACCACGCCGCGCTGCATGACGGCGATGTGGTCGCACATCTGGCCGGCCACGCGCAGGTCATGCGTGATGAAGACCATGGCGAGCTGGAATTCCTCGCGCACCTGCGCGAAAAGTTCGAGCACCTGCGCCTGCACCGACACGTCGAGCGCGGACACCGGCTCGTCGGCCACCAGCAGCGACGGCTGCATCGCCAGGGCGCGGGCGATGCCGATGCGCTGGCGCTGTCCGCCCGAGAACTCGTGCGGGTAGCGGTCGGCCGCATCGGCGCCCAGGCCGACGAGCTTGAGCAGCGCCATCGTGCGCGCCATCGCCTCGGACTTGCTCACGCCCTGCGCGATCGGCCCGCCCGCGATGGCCGCGCCTACGCGGTGGCGCGGGTTGAGCGAGGCGTACGGGTCCTGGAAGACCATCTGGATCTTGCCTTCGGCCGCGGCGCGGAAGTTGCCGCCCTGCGAGAGATTGCGTCCGTTGAAGAGGATGCGCCCGCTGTCGAAGGGCGCGAGCCCGACCAGGCAGCGGCCCACGCTCGACTTGCCCGAGCCGGACTCGCCCACCACGCCGAGCGTCTCGCCGCGTCGCAGGTCGAAGCTGATGTCCTTGGCGGCCTGCACCGCACGGCCACGCTTGAACAGACCGTTGCCCGAGCGGTAGGTCTTGCACAGTTCCTGCACCTGCAGCACGTAGGGCGCGTCGCTGGTTGACGGGCCACGCGTGGCGGTGCCGGTGGGAATGGCATCGATCAGCTTGCGCGTGTACGGATGCTGCGGCGCCTGCAGCACGTCGCGCGCCGGACCGGCCTCGACCACCTTGCCGGTCTGCATCACGACCACCTGGTCGGCGATCTCGGAGACCACGCCGAAGTCGTGCGTGATGAAGAGCACTGCGGTGCCGCGGCGCTGCTGCAGCTCGCGCACCAGCTTCAGGATCTGGGCCTGCGTGGTCACGTCGAGCGCGGTGGTTGGCTCGTCGCAGATCAGCAGCACCGGCTCGAGGATCAGCGCGCACGCGATCATCACGCGCTGGCGCTGGCCGCCGGACAGGCGGAAGGGGTAGGCGTCGATCAGCAGCTCGGGCTCGGGCAGGCCGACGTCGGCCAGCGCGGCGAGGATGCGTTGGCGCTTCTCGTCGGCCGGCACGCTCATGTGCGCGTCGAGGACCTCGCCAATCTGTTCGCCGATGCGCATCACCGGGTTCAGTGCCGTCATCGGCTCCTGGAACACCATGCCGATGCGCCGGCCGCGCAGCTCGCGCATCTGCGGCTCGGTCAGCGTGAGCAGGTCGATGCCTTCGAAGAGGATCTTGCCGCCGACCGGCCGCACGTGCGGCTGCGGCAACAGTCCCATCACCGAATTGGCGATCATCGACTTGCCCGAACCGGACTCGCCGACGACGCACAGCGTCTGGCCCGGCAGCACCGACAGCGACGCGCCTTCGACGGCCAATGCGCGGTCGGCACCGGACGGCAGGCAGATGCTGAGGTCGACGACCTCCAGCACCGGCTGCACGGGCTTGATGGCGGTGACGCTCATTTCGTTCTCCCGTCGAGGCGTTGGTTGAGGCCGTCGTTGAGGCCTTCGCCCACGAGGTTGAGCGCCAGCACCGTCAGCACGATGGCCAGGCCCGGGAACAGCGCCATCCACCAGGCCTGGCGCAGCACGGTCCGCGCCGAGCCGACCATGTAGCCCCAGCTCATCTGGTTCGGGTCGCCCAGGCCGAGGAAGCTCAGGCTCGACTCCAGCAGGATCGCGGTGGCGATCATCAGCGAGGCCATCACGATGATGGGCGACATCGCGTTGGGCAGGATCTGCGTGAGGATGATGCGCGGCGTCGACTGGCCGGCCAGCAGCGCGGCCTGCACGAAGTCGCGCTGGCGCAGCGTGAGGAATTCGCTGCGCACCAGGCGCGCCACCGGCGGCCACGAGACGATCGCGATGGCCGCGACGATGGAGCCCACCGACGGCTGGAAGATCGCGACCAGCACGATGGCCAGCGCGAAGCTCGGCACCGCCTGGAAGATCTCGGTGAAGCGCATCAGCGCCGCATCGATCCAGCCGCCGAAGTAGCCGGCGATGGCGCCGAGCGTCACGCCGATGAGCAGCGCCACCACGGTCGACACCAGGCCGATCAAGAGCGAGATGCGTGCACCGTAGATGACGCCCGAGAGGATGTCGCGGCCGAGGGTGTCGGTGCCCAGCGCGAAGCCGGGTTCGGTCCACGGCCGCAGGAAGGGCTGCTGCACCATGCCCCACGGATCGTTGGTGGCGATCCACGGGCCGAACAACGCGATGAAGCCGACCAGCAGCAGCACCACCATGCCGGCCACGGCACCCTTGTTGCGGCGGAAGCGCCGCCAGAACGGACTGTTGAATGTCATAGCTCGATCCGGGGGTCGACCAGCGTATAGATCAGGTCGGTGATCAGGTTGAACAGCACGGCCATCGCCGCGGTCACCAGGAAGGAGCCGAGCAGCAGGCTGTAGTCGCGCTGCAGCAGGGCGTCAAACATGAGCCGGCCGATGCCGGGCCAGGCGAACACGGTTTCGGTGAGCACGGCGCCACCGATCATCCCGCCAGCCTGGATGCCGGCGAGCGTGACGACCGGCAGCAGCGCGTTGCGCAGCACGTGCGCACGCAGGATGCGGCCGGGCTTCACGCCCTTGGCGCGCGCCGTCTTCACGAAGTCCATCTGCGCCACCTCGAGCATGGCGGCGCGCGTCATGCGCGCATAGACCGCCATGTAGAACAACGCGAGGGTGAGTGCCGGTAGGAAGAGGTGCTTGGCCACGTCCCACGCCAGTGCCAGGCCGGTGAAGCCCGAGCCGACGGTGCTGAAGCCGAAGCCCGGCAGCCATTCGAGCTGCACGGTGAAGACCAGCACCGCCATCAGCGCGAGCCAATAGAGCGGCGTGGCATAGAAGATGAGCGCCACCACGGTGATGGAGCTGTCGACCCAGGTGCCGGCCCGCCGCGCCGAGAGCGCGCCGAGCGTCACTCCGAAGAGCAGCGACAGC